>NZ_JANIHG010000036.1 GCF_024518575.1 Methanothrix sp.
ACATTAAGATGAGGCTTGGGTTGATACTGTCTGCTCAAAGTTCGGTGGCATGGAGGTTGCGTATGAGGATCATCGCGCTGATTGTCATGCTTTTCATTTCGGTTCCGCAAGTCGTCTCCATAACTGGAGATGGCGCACAGCAGGTTGGTGGTGATTTCGGAAAAGCCTGGCTCCAGAGCCTGGAGCAGATGGAGTCTGTTGGGGTAAACAGGACCATTGCAGCAACGGACGGGCTCTGGTCCTGGGGTTCGGTTCCGAAGTGGCACATGCTCGTGGGCGGCAGACTCGAGTACATGGGTTCAGGGGTGTGGTTCTATCCAGCATTTCCCACAAACAGCACGCCGATAATCGAGAACGCGAGCCTGAGCGCCAAAAACGCGCCTGACTTCGCATCTCCAGAGATGCTGAACGACCCGTGGATGATCGCCCAGGTCTCGGGCAGGCCGGTGCTCTTCAGAAGCCTGATCTGACTTCTCCTGGTCATTTCGGGGCGTCGGAGGGCATGCCCAACATTCAACGGGAGATGGAGCATCAGATCTTGCCGGCAGCATCTGGCTCTGCCATCTTATGAAACATCTTCACACATCTCAGTCTGGGTCTGCCGGCGATTCGATCGCGTCGCATGCACTGTGGAAAGGTTAAAATCGATAGAGCGCCTCTTCTCCACAGGGGTGGTGTGTTGAAGGGAATTGCGGCAGTGGTGGTGCTGATGGTCGGATTATCCTCTGCCCTCAACTTTGGCATCTCCTCGGAAGCCCCCTCAATGATGGAGAAGCGTTTCCTGTCATCGCTGGAATCGATGCTAAAAACCCGGCCTCTGCCTGCGAATAACAGCACTGCCAGCCTGAACGGATCGGCTCTCGATGGAAACAGCACGATTAATCAGACCACAGCTTCTGGCGTTTCATCCAATGAGGCGATTGCAAGCATGAGTGTGGGAAGTGATGTTGCATCCTCTTTGAGCGGGAACATCAGGGGCTTCTGGAGCATGGAGGCAAGCAAAAGGACATTCGGGCGAGAGGGCATATGGTCCAGAATCTCCCTGAGCGGGGACTTTCAGGTCGATAAGTCTGTGATCTTTCACGAGCCTGCAGCATGAGATCGATACCACTGGTCCTGATAGCTCTTCTGATAGCAGATGTGCACGGGGATGTCGTCCCGCAAGCCATGCCAGCTGATGTTGTGTGGATGCATATTTATGGAGGACCATATTCAGACGGCGGGTGGTCTCTTAGGGAGACGAGCGATGGTGGATATGCAGTTATCGGGTACACTGTGAGGAACGATACAGATCTCTGGGTGCTGAAGCTCAACAGCCGGGGGGAGATCGAATGGGCCAGGACATACGGCGGTCCTGGTGATGATATGGGCTACGGAATAGATGAGGTGGAGGGCGGCGGATTCATCGCGGTCGGCACCACCGACTCCTTCGGCCCTGGGGGCGAGAAGCTCTGGGTGCTGCGGCTCGATGAGCGAGGAGATCTCCTCTGGGACAGGGTGCTGGGCGGTTTCATCACAGATGGCGAGGCTGGATGGTCTGTCAGGGACACGGGCGATGGTTTCGTGATAGCCGGATCGACCAGATCATTCGGCTCGGGCGGCAAGGATCTTTGGCTGATCAAGCTGGATCGGAATGGTAGGGTTCTCTGGTCGAAGGCATTCGGCCGTTCTCAGGATGATGTAGGATTCTCGGTTGAGCGCGCAACCTTCGGGTACATCGCCTCAGGATATGGAACAGATGCAGGCAACGAGAATGTGTATATTGTCATGACGAACCATCTGGGCTCAGAGATGTGGAACAGATCTCTTGGGGGTAGCGGGAGCGATGCAGCGCTATCGATGATCTCATCAGGGGATGGGTTTGTTCTGGCAGGAAGAACAGAGACGAAACGAGGGGACAAGGATATGCTGCTCGCCAAGATATCGCCGCAGGGAGATCTCCTGTGGTGGAGGAGCTTTGGAGGAGAGGGGGATCAGGTGGGCATGGCGGTCGCAGAGTATGATGATGGATACGTCATAGCTGGAAGAAGCGGTCAAACCAACGACTGGAGCATGATGCTGGTGGTCACGGATCCTAACGGAGTGCCGCTGGCGTCTTACGGGATGGGCAGGGGCATCGCGACGTCTGTTGCGTGCAGAGGAGATGAATGCGTGGTTATCGGCATGTTGCTCACAGGAGATCTTGAGCAGGAGGATCTCTTCGTCGCCAGCTTCAGGCTCCCGATCTGGAGCAGCATGCCCTTATCGATGCATGAGCCACAATTTGATGAGAACAACATCACATCATCGATCCCATCGGCTCCGAATGCCACCGGAAACTCCGAGCAGGCATCTTCTGGTCGCCCCACTGGTCCGGATGGAATGGCGTCCATCAACAGAAAGGGAGAGATAGGGTCAAAGAGCTTCAGGGCGATGTTCAGGCTGTGAGCTCATGTTTGTCAGGATTCACGATATAGGGCTTTACCTGAGGTGCCCGATGCTCGTATATCTGGAGTCGATGGGCAGAGAATGCTTCAGAGCTGACACGGGGCGCACGCTTCTCCGCCATCTCGCGCTTTATCCGTCTCCAGATGATCTGCGCGGAGATCTGTCAAAGGTTGTGAAGGATTTCGCTACGATTCACAGGATTCCCGAGGAAGACGTCATCAGATCCATTGATGACATGAGGGATTCGATCGCCAGGATCGCATCTGTTCCCAGGGAGCTCGTGACGCCCTGTGATATCGAGGTGGAGCTGCGCTCAGAGCGTCTGGGGCTCTCCGGCATCCTGGACAGGCTGGTCAGGCCTGAGCCAAGACGGCGGGGGCTGCTTGGAATGCTGCTGAGCGGAGAGGCTCAGATGATTCCCTCCATAGTCCGCACCGGCAGATCGCCCGCAGAGGGTGTGTGGAGGAGGGACAGGATACAGCTCGCCGGGTATGCGATGCTCCTCGAAGAGCGCTTTGGGGTTGAGGTCTCCACGGGGCAGGTGGAGTACGTGCGCGAGGGAGAGATAAGACGCGTGCGCATCAGGGGCCTGGACAGATCGCGGGCGATCTGGGTGAGGGACCGTGTGCGCGAGATACGCGATGGAGAGATGCCAGATGTAAGGGGCGAGAGATGCGATTCGTGTGAGATGATCGGGATATGTGGGGTAAGGAGCTGCGTAGTCTCCAGGATGCTGTGATTCCTGAAATCAGCATCTCATCCTCGGCATCTTCTGGGGCAGGAGTGCATTGAAGCTCCCTCGTGAGCGAATAGCTGACACAAACAGGTGCTGAAAGCGCTCGCTCATCCGCAGGATGGACCAGACCATTGCTTCTGCTGCACAGATGCATGTCAGCGATCAGCATATCCTGATGTCTGTGACCCCGTGTATGATCCCGGGGGCATACTTTTTGATTTTGTGGCATCCGAGCGGCTCCGCAGATCTCCCAAGAAGCGCTGCAGCATGCACAGGAGGCCTTATCAGAGCGTCAGGATACTGCCATGCAGGCACGTTCTGATGGTAGTGCAGGATACCGCCTGGCCTCAATGCCTCTATTCCCCTTCTCAGGTATCTCTCGGTTATCCCCACCATGCCCATTATGACCCTGTCAGCTTCTCCTTCTGGTGTCAGAACAGCACAGTCTCCAAGCACCGGCTCGACGATATCCTCAACGCGATTCAGCCTGATGTTCTCCACCAGGTATTTATGGGCGATCGGATTTATCTCGATCGCTGTGATCCTCGACGGCCTTGAGTGCACTGCCATAGGCAGGGAGAAGTAGCCTATCCCAGCGAACATATCAACGACAATCTCATCTTTACCGAGAGATGCCATCCGCATCCTCTCCTTCACGTTGCCCTGCGAGAACATTATCCTCATCGGATCGAGCTTGAAGATGACTCCATTCTCCCTGTGGATCGTCTCCCCGGGTGTCCCTGCGATCACCTCCCTGCAGGGCTCCCTGAACTGGCCTCTGACACCCTTATCCTCAAGGACACATCTGCATCGTGGATAGAGCCTGAGAAGAGCAGCGCCTATCACCCGCCTGTGCTCCGAGAGAGCAGGGTTGATCCTGAGGATTATCGTGTCTCCCAGTATGAACCACCCCCTCGGCAGGAGTTTCTTGAGGGGTTCTGGAATCGATCCATCCAGGAGATCTGCGAGCTCCGGCATTTTGATATAGTGCTCCGGGGATTGCTGCTCGACGATCTGCATCCCTGTTATCTCCTTCAGTACAGGGATCTCAACCATCTCTCCCCTGCGCACGATCTTCCTGCGCTTGTCGAGCAGCCCCTTCTCCCGAAGCATTCCGATGACACCTGCTGCCTCGGAGCTCCCGACCACCACAGCAAGCCTATCGCGTTCGCATGTAGCTCTGGTCAAACTCCACCCTCTCAGGTGTGACGTTCAGTCTGAGCTCGAGCTCGCGGTCCCTCTTGCTGACCTCATAGCTCCTGCCGTGTACAACTATGCCTGAGTCGTAGCCCTCAGGCACCGATACGCTCAGCACGACCGGAACACAATCTCTCTTATCTGACAGGTACACCTTTATGCTCGAGTCGCCAGACGAGGACATCCTGACGACAGTACCTCTGTAGTGTGACACGGTCACGGTGCCGCCTCTGGCGATTACAGATCTGTCGATGTTCTCCGGGAGGATCAGCTCCACCTCATGCTGTATGCCAGCCGGGTTCTCGACATCAAAGTTGAGTATGCTCTCGTTTGTGCTGTTTGAGATGTACGCGGCATACAGCACGTGGTCTATCTGGGCCGGGGCGAGAAATGGCGAGTAAACGAAGAAGGCACCGATTCCAGCCGCGATGAGCAGAGCTGCCAGGAGGATTCCGATCTGAGTTCGTGAGTATCCTGGACTCTTCTCAGCCGCGATCTTCTCTCCAGCCTCGGCCATCGCCTCCGGCCCGGCCTGGATCGCCGGTGGTATCGACGGGCGAGTCCCTTCAGGGGTCTCCCCCGGTGCCTCCTCCATGTACAGTGCCTCAGCAACATCATGTCTTGGAGGTTGTTGTATCTCAGACGGCTTCTCAGGCTCCTCGCGCGTCGCCTCCGCCGCTCCTGGGATCTCCTCTGCAGGGGGCTCGCCCCCTGGCACCTCCGTCCCGGCAGGCTCCATTGGCTCTGGAGCCCTCTCCTCTCCGGTCGTCTCCGCAGCATGCGGCTCTCTGATCTCAGCCCTCTCCTTTAGAAGTGGAACCTTTCGCCGGCTTGGCAGCGTGACCGATCCCTTCTCGAAATCGAAGATCAGGTCTGTGTATATGCCGGAGGAGTCCACGAAATGATATGCTCTCGGAACGAGGTATGAGACGCCCGAGATCTTCACCTCATCGAAGAACTGGGTGTTCTTCATGAGTCTGTCCTTGAAGGCATAGACTGCCCCGCTCTCCATCTTCGCCTCGACCTCGCTCAGGCTGGGGAAACGATCCTCTGAGATGGCGAGCTCGGCAGTCGCCTTAGCATAGGCCTCGAAGAATACCCGGCTCATCCTGTTGAGCCTGTTCGTGTACCTTCTGTCGAACAGGAACGAGAAGCTCTCTCCGCTGAGCGGAAGTGGGCCTTTGCCTTCGTTTGCGAGCTTCCATGATGAGAATGAGACATCCATCGTATCTGTACCTGCGCAGACCATGATAAGTAATTTTTGGAAATCCGCAGACTGCGCATGACGTCATGCAGTGTGACCTCAGTCATTCGCAGTCAATATCATCCTTTTGGCGCGCCTCTACTATCGAATGCGGTTTTGATAAAACTTCTCTTCAGCAGCTATCCAAGCGCGATCCAAGGGATAACTATATATACTGAATCGTCCTTGGTTGGGGTGCTGCATTACATCGATTCAAGTGATTTTGTTGAGATGTTTTTGTGGCAGAGCGGCTCTTCTCGAGTCGAATAAGAAGTGAAATATATGAGATTTGGTAATAGGGGTGGCTTCAACCACGGCCCAAGAGAGATGCATGATGTGGTATGCTCGGATTGCGGTAAACAGACACAGGTTCCATTCAAGCCCGATGGGTCCAGGCCAGTATACTGCAAAGAGTGTTATCAGAAACACAGGCCCGCAAGGGTGAGATGAGATCCACGCGCCGAGAGGCGCCAAAACTCATTTCTCAACCTGTTTTTGTTTGGCTGATTTTCTTTGATTCTGTATTGCGGCTGATTGCGGACTATTTTCTGATCAATCCTCCTAATCTGCCCTTGGAGGCGCTGGTCTTGCTGTATGCGCCTCAGGCGGGCGAATTTATGCATCCAGCAGCCTGCACAGCCTACAAGTTGCTGAACACATAAAGAGCGTCAGCATCATGTATCCCAACCTGAATTGCGGTTGATCTCGATGATACGGATGCATGGCCCGAAATTATGAGGCAGTCTCAGACCAGCCGGTCCTCAAGCTCTTCTGTGTGGATGGGAACAAAGCTCATGTACTCCCTGACCATCTGCGGGAAGGCCCTCGCCTCCATGAACCTGAGCCCCAGCTGCTCTGCCCATCTCTGAATACCGAGATCCTGGGATACGACCGCGGCATCGAGGTCTTTTGCAAGCAGCAGAACATCGATGTCCGGGGCGCTGTCGAGTATGCCGTATCTCAGGGCTGCCCTGTACTTCTCGCGGAACTTTCTTATTATGCTCCCCACCACCTCCCGCTCGATCTCCTCTCTCATCTGATCCAGGCTCTGGCCTGTTGAATTTAAGGAGATGCACCGCGAGACAGCCTCCCATATCGCCTCCTCCGAGACGTTCATGCCCTTGTTGATCCTGCTCCTCATGTAGTCCACGTACTCGTAGAATATCTTCGAGGGTATCTTTACCCTGTACCTGTCGGGCGTCTTCTTGACTAGCCATGTATCGACCTTTCCCAGTATGGCTATGTCACAGTTGTTGTTCCTTACGAAATCCCTGATCTCGTTGTAAACCGATGGATACGGAACATAGCAGCTGATACCCAGATGTAGCCTCGCCTGTGCGACACGATGGAGGATGGCAGACATGCCCTCGCAGAGCGTGCTGCAGCCCTCGCTCTCCCACGCCTGCGAGTCGGTGAGGGCGGTGGTATCGAAAACAAACCTCTGGCGCAACATCTGCTTGCTTTATGGATGACAAACTATTAAGATGTGACTGCTGCTCAACTGGCAATACATTCTGGCATTAAAACCCTGTCGCATGCCATGGAGGCTGGAAATAACTGCCCTAGAGAACATTCAATGAGACAACCCCGCGCATCAGTTGTGCTAGCACATAAATCGCGCTTCGCTGATCCAGGTGAACGAATTTACCTCTCGCTCGCATTTCTTCTCTTCAGCTCCTCAAGGTTTTGCATGTATATCTTCACAAGGGAGCTGTCGAAGTACAGGGGCAGCAGGTACTCGAAGAGCTTTTCGGTGAGCATGCCGGCCCTCTCAGCAGCGCTCTCGATCCTGTATAGATCGTTGAGCGTCTCTTCATCGATGTTATTGCCGAGCCTCTCCTTTATCTTTGAGTTTGTCTCCTTTATGGTGCTGATCGCCTCTCCCAGGTCCTGCGAGATCTTGTCCATGAACTCATCGAGGTTCAATTTATCGGCTTCAAGATCCGAGACGCACTTTGCGATCTCCATCTCCGTTCTTCTCCTCTCCATCAGAGTTTCCCACTCCTTCAGGATTCTGCTCACAGTGGATGGGAGGTGACGGAGGTCATCAGGACTCTTCACGACGTAATCCATGGCGCCTGACTTCATGGTCTGCACAGCAAGCTTCTCAGAGCCCACGCCTGTCAGTATTATGAGAGGGAAACCAACATCCTCGGGAGATCCAGCACTTCCCGTAAGATCGAGACCTGTGCCGTCTGGCAAACTGTAGTCAGCAATGACAACATCTGGGAGGGAGTTCTTGTTCTCATCAAGAAATCTCAAAGCATCTGCGAGGTTCGAGACGCGCGAGACGCTCCAGGCCGAGCCGTTCTCCTCAAATATCCGCTGGATGAGCAAAGCATGCGCATCGTTATCCTCCACCAGAAGAACCCGCCGGAGCCTCTCCATATCAACCCACCAAATTTCTGTAACCACTCTCTCTCCGGAATGTGTGCCATTTCATAAAAACTTTTTGTTTGAACTGCTGTGTTGAATAATGTTTGAGAATCCGATAGCAGAGGCTGGATTCATACGAATTGCAATCCTAGTAAAAATCAATAGCTCTCGACCTTAGAGCTCTTAATTATTCAACACAGCACCAAGAGGCAAACTTTTAAGAATCAATCTACCATATTTCCCTAAGGGGATTGGAGCTCGCTGGGGTCGGAAATCGGGAACGCGTACCGCATTCAGGGGATGGTTTTGGACTATGAGCGAATCTGTGCGGCTGAAGGTTGCAGAGGCAGATCAGAGGGATGTGGGAAAGGGCATAGCCAGGGTCAGCGATGAATACATGAAGAGGATGGGCGTGCGCCCGCTTGATGTCATCGAGATCACAGGCGACAGGAGAACCGCTGCGCTGGTCGTGAGCGCTTACAGCTCAGACCAGGGGCTGGACATCATACGCATGGACGGCCTGATCAGATCGAACGCCGGATCGAGCATAGGTCAGTATGTTGAGGTGAAGAAGGCGGAGTGGTCGGAGGCGAAGCACGTGACCCTCGCCCCTGTGACGAAGGGCATGCAGATCTTCGCTCCGAGCGAGGTGCTCACAAAGGTCTTCCAGGGGAGACCGGTCTGCAAGGGCGACATAATATCGACGACAAGTGTTCGAAGACCGCCATCAGACACATTCGGCAGAGAGACGATGTTCGAGGAGATATTCCGGGGTTTCCTGGGAGCTCAGGCTTTCGGCCTGGGAGAGATCAAGCTCAGGGTAGTCTCCACGAATCCCTCGGGGCTTGTCAAGATAACTGATGCGACCGAGATCGAGCTTCTGCCCCAGGCTGTTGAGATCTCAGAGCGGCCTGTGCCATCTGTCTGCTACGAGGATGTCGGAGGGCTGAAGAACGCAATAACCAAGGTCAGGGAGATGATCGAGCTCCCGCTGAAGCACCCGGAGCTCTTCGACCGGCTGGGCATAGATCCACCTAAGGGCATACTCCTATACGGGCCTCCAGGCACAGGTAAGACCATGCTGGCAAAGGCGGTTGCAAACGAGAGCGATGCGTACTTCATATCTGTCAACGGGCCGGAGATAATGTCCAAGTATTACGGCGAGTCTGAGAAGGCTCTGAGAGACATATTCGAGGAGGCTGAGAAGAACGCTCCTGCGATAATATTCCTGGACGAGCTGGACTCGATAGCTCCGAAGCGCGGGGAGGTCACAGGAGAGGTGGAGAGGAGGGTCGTCGCGCAGCTCCTATCGCTCATGGACGGTCTGAAGGAGAGGAAGAACGTTCTCGTCATCGGCTCCACAAACAGGCCCGAGGCCCTGGATGTCGCTCTCAGGAGGCCTGGAAGGTTTGACAGGGAGATAGAGCTCGGAGTCCCGGATTATGAGGGCAGAAAGGAGATCTTCCAGATACACACCAGGGGCATGCCTCTTGCAGATGATGTCAACATCGAGGAGTTCGCTGAGCTGACCTACGGATTTGTGGGTGCGGACATAGCGGCCGTGTGCAGGGAGGCTGCCATGAATGCTCTGCGCAGGATCCTGCCGGAGATAGATCTGGATGAGCCGACGATACCCAAGGAGATCCTCGACAGGCTCGTCGTCCGGCGGGTCGACTTCGAGGCAGCTCTCAGGGAGATACAGCCCTCCGCGCTGAGGGAGATCATGGTCGAGGTCCCGAAGGTCAGCTGGGACGACATAGGCGGTCTTGAGGACGTGAAGCAGCTCCTCATAGAGGCTGTTGAGTGGCCGCTACGCTATGCGAGCAACTTCAAGAGGCTGGGGATCAATGCCCCAAAGGGAATACTCCTGTATGGACCTCCCGGCACTGGAAAGACCATGCTGGCAAAGGCGGTTGCAAACGAGAGCGATGCCAACTTCATAACCGCGAAGGGAAGCGCGCTCCTCTCCAAATGGTACGGCGAGAGCGAGAAGCGGGTCGCGGAGATATTCAGAAAGGCCAGGCAGGTCGCTCCAGCTGTGATATTCCTGGATGAACTCGATGCTCTCGTCCCGGTTCGCGGCGGTGCGGTTGGCGAGCCACATGTCACTGAGAGGATCGTGAACCAGCTGCTCTCTGAGATGGACGGGCTGGAGGAGCTCCATGGTGTTGTGGTTATAGGAGCGACAAACCGCCCTGATATCGTGGACCCTGCGCTTCTGAGGCCAGGACGATTCGACGAGCTGATACTCGTGCCCGTGCCCGACAAACCCTCCAGAAGGAAGATCTTCGAGGTTCATACGAAGAACATGCCTCTGGCTCCGGATGTCGATATAGATGCGCTTGTTGAGATGACGGAGCATTACACTGGAGCCGATATAGCGGCGATATGCAGAAAGGCAGGTCGCCTGGCTCTGAGAGAGAGCATGAGCTCGGAGCACGTCCAGCAGAGGCACTTCCACGCGGCAATTCGCGAGATAGGTCCATCTGTGACCCCGGACACCATGAAGTACTACTTGCGGCTTGCTGAGTCGCTTAGGAAGAAGGCGTCCAGAGAGATAGAGCGCGGAGATATGTACGTGTGAGGATCTGCTGGCGTCCCGTTTCTTCATATTTTCATGCACTTCTCGCGCATATTTGGCAGCGGAAGGAATGCGAGAGCTCGGAGAGATCATCAGAAGCACATGTGTATGTCTTCTATAATTGAATATGCTGTCAGGAATCGGCTTCGTTAGAACAATGCCATATGGCTCCCACAGGGTCGGATGCATCGAAACTAGATGATATTGGTACACGATCTTCATTCGCATCATGATGTGGTTGGATCGCTGTTATCCAAGCACATTCAGGCTTCATTATTCGCGTGAATAAATTGTTAATATGTGATCTTCTTTATTACACAAAACTTAAATAGTATTACTAGAATCCGTTCTAATTGGCGGTTGGTCTTACTAGCCGCGGGCTGAAGCTGTCCCTCCATCTTCTTTCTCAGCCCGCACCTCTTTGCTAAAACACATGTGATTATATTCTATTTTGATGATCTTCTCTGGATATTTTCCATCAATGTGTTCAGAAACAGGGCGTCCAGAAATCGGTTTTCCTGAACTTCAAATAATATCGAATGCCTGATTGCCCTGCATTGAGATAAGAGGATTTGTTGTAACAGGTAAATGCTGCGACCTCTTCCTGGATCAGAAGATTTTATCTCATATCAGAGCAACAAATACACGCATGTACCACGATCCTGTGCAGGTTATCTTGGAGAGGGAGCCGCGGTGCAGGAACCCGCTTCTGATAGAGGGATTTCCGGGGATCGGGCTGGTCGGCAACATAGCCAGCCAGTACATGATCCACGAGCTCAAAATGAACTATCTCGGAGCCATGACCTCAAGATACTTCCCGCCTCTTGCGGTTCTGCTCGGAGGCGTCGTGAACATGCCCGTCCGCATTTACGAGCGGGACGATCTTGATCTGATACTGCTCACATCCGACATACCGATACATCCCCTCGCATCATATGATATGAGCAGGGAGATTGTGAGGTGGGCAGCCTCTATAAAGACAAGAGAGATCGTCTGCCTCGCCGGGATAACGCTGATGACGGATCAGAGGCGCGTCTTCGGCGCGGTCTCGCATGAAGAGCTGCTCGAGAAGCTCAGAGGAGTGACGGAGATATTCGAGCTCGGGACGATAGCAGGCATCTCCGGATCCATAATGAACGAGTGCAGGCTGAAGGGAATACCCGCGGTCTGCCTGCTCGGTGAGACGATGAGCGATGAACCTGACCCGAGATCTGCTGCAGCAACCATAGATGCGCTCAACAGGATATACGGGTTGAACGTCAGCACCGCAAAGCTGCTCGAGAGGGCCGCAGAGATAGAGATGCAGATGCAGCAGCTTGCAGCACAGGTTAAGACCAGTGCCGAAGAGGCCACAGCAAAGGAGTTCCCGATGTACGGGTGATGCTGATGATCTGTGTAGCGCTAACCGGAATCTCCAGGAACGTGATAAAGGACCTGGTTAATAATCGCGTCCGAACGGTCGAGATAAGATCGCCGCTGAACTTCTTCTCCCTGAGAGGAGTGAACCCGGGAGACAGGATCTTCGTGACAGAGGCCAGCCTGAAGGATATCGTAAACGGCACGCCCGGTGTGATAGCAAGGGTAAACGAGATCCAGATAATGACTCACAGGATGATCCAGTCGAACGACTTCTTCTACGAGGAGATCGAGTCGCAGGCCGCGAGAGCCCAGCTCCAGTTCCTCGGCATCGGCAGGGTCAGGAGGATAAACACCATTGAGCCGTACGAGCCGTTCGTCATAGAGGTCGACGAGATGCCAAGATACATAGCGAGATGATCATCATCTCGGCTGCTCCGACCTGAAGACCGTAGTTTCCGCTCTCCACCGCACCCCAGGAGGTTCTATGAGATCGGACAGTGCGGCTCATTTTGTTCAGGATACACCGTCGTATCGAATAGAGCTAGTTGTCGCGGAAGGCAGACCGTTCTGATCGCAGAGGTCCTCATGAAAGTGTTGCTTCTGACGGGCAGGCTGGCAGAGCACGACGTGAGGAGCGCGGCAGATTCCGCCAGGGTGCATGCTGATGTCCTTGTCTTGGATCTTGATATAGCTGCGTTCATAACCCCGGAGCATGTAAGAAGAGCAGCACCCACCGGCTACGATCTCATCATGGTTCCAGGCCTGGTGACATCAGATTTCAGTGAGGTGGAGCGGGAGCTCGGCACAAAGATCAGGCTCGGCCCGAAGCATGCCGCGGATATAGCCTATGTTCTGGACCACATTGAGGATATCGAGCTCTCGAGCAGAACGCCAGCATGTGCGCTTATAGCGGAACGTCTATCCCAAAGTGCAGAGGATGCGCTCAGGAGGATCGAGCGGAACGCGCGCCCGACCATCGTTATCCGGGGCCTTGGGATAGGCGGCGGGAGCAGGATGAAGGTCCTTGCGGAGATAGTGGACGCGACCCGACTGGAGGATGGATCTCTGGAGGACAAGATCAGATACTATGAGTCTCAGGGCGCTGACATGATCGATCTCGGCCTGCCCCTCGATGCGCTTCCAGATGATGTGAGGAGAGCGGTGAGAATCGCGAGGATGGTTTCGGAGATGCCCGTGAGCATAGACACGCTCCGGCCGGATCTGATACTGGCAGGAGTTGATGCTGGAGCTGATTTGGTTCTGAGCATCGATGGCAGCAACATGCACGCTGTGGCTGATGCACTTCTTGAGAGGAATGTGCCGGCTGTCGTGATACCCGGGCCGGAGACCACGCTTGAGAGCAACATCAGCGCTGCGCTCGAGCTCGGGCTCACAGTGATCGCAGATCCTGTTCTCTCGCCCCCGCTCGGCGGTCTCGCGGATTCGATAGCGAGATACATCGGTTTCAGAAAAGCCCACCCGGATATGCCACTCTTCCTCGGTGTGGGGAATGTGACAGAGCTCATAGATGCTGACAGTCAGGGAGCTAACGCGATACTTGCAGCCATCGGCGAGGAGCTCGGAGCATCCATACTTTTCACCCCTGAGTACAGCCGGAAGGCGCGGGGGAGCGTCAGGGAGCTCAGGATGGCTGCGGAGATGATGGCGCTGGCCAGAGAGCGGCGGAGCCCCCCAAAGGATCTGGGAAGGGATCTTCTCGTCCTGAAGGAGAAGCGTCCTCGGCCAGGGTTTGTGCCTCCGCCCCATCTGGAGGTGAGGCAGGCAAGGCAGAGCAGGACATTCGTCGCAGATCCCGCTGGATCCTTCAGGATAGGACTGTGCGGGGATGAGATAGTTGCTGTGCATGATCGCATGGTGATAAAGGGCAGGACTGCCAGGGAGATACTGGACACAGCGATAGAGCTCAAGCTGGTGAGCAGGCTGGATCACGCTGCATACCTCGGCAGGGAGCTCGAGAAGGCCGAGATCGCGCTGAGGCTTGGAAAGAGCTACACGCAGGACGAGGAGCTTTTTTAGAATCCGATTCTGGCTCAGTTTGAATTCGCCTTCCAAGCAGCCGGTTTCGGAGAGATCCATGTGATAAGAGATCGCTTGGGAGATCTATCGGAGATTCAGCTATTGCCTATCCGGACAACCCCTCCTTTTCTCCACAGCGCTGACGATCGCCATTGCGAAAGCGGATGCGCATATTCCAGAGAGGGGGTAAACTCCTCCGAGCATCAGCGATGTGATCCCCCCACAGAGTATGCCCGCAGTTGCGGAGTTCGGGGTCAGTCCGAGCCTCTCCCTGTGGAAGCCTGCAAGCACTGGAACCAGAAAGCCGCCTGTGAATACAGTGTATGAGAGCATCAGCGTTGAGATGATCCCGGGCCTGCTCATAGCCAGCAGCAGGGAGCATGAGCCTACAAATAGCGCAGCCAGCCCCCGCGCTCTGACTCCCGATCCCAGGCCGAGATCCAGGGTGAGGATGGAAGACGCAGTGAGGAGAGATGTATCAGCAGATGACATCACAGCCGCCAGAAACGCAGCCGCGATCACTCCAACGGCCCAGTGAGGAATTACATCAGTCATGAGCAGAATCAGCGCATCCTCCGGTCTGATCTCAGGGAGAAGATGCCGGGCGAAGATCCCGATGGATGTGATGGCGAATGCAAGCGGTATGATGATAATCGCAGAGAGCCTCAGGGAGACCATGGCAGACTCAGGGCTCCTTGCGGAGAGGACTCTTGAGTATATATCGGGCCCGATGAGGTACATGGATCCAACCACCACAACCATGGATACCACATCCTGCGGGCTCATCTGCCCAGATGTCGGAAATTGCAGGCTGTTCAGAGCTTCAGGAGCGGATCTCAGGCATATCGCGAGCATCAGGATCAATCCTGCGAGCATCACGCAGAGCTGCAGCAGATCTGTTCTCACCACCGCACGCTGTCCACCGTGAGCAGTGTATGCTATCAGCACGATCGCTGTGGCAGACATCCATGCCCAGTCGTGCCCGAACAGCGCGCCCATGATCCTCCCGGCAGCGACGATCTGGGCAGCGATCACCCCCAGCCACGCGATCAGGATGAGCGATGAGGCAGCTTTTTTAGCGGATGATCCATAAAAGATTCCTATCATTTCAGGCAGCGTGCGCGCCCCTGTCCCCCTCACCAGATGGGCGATCTTTGAGAGGATGAGAAGCCCCACGGCGCCGGAGAGCAGCCACCACGCCCCCGGAAGGCCCCTGGAGTATCCGAGGCCGGCAAGGCCGATCGTGGATGATGCTCCCACTATCGTGGCAACAAGCGATCCTGTGAGTTGAAGCGTGCCCAGACTTCTGCCCGCAAGAAAGAACTCGTTCCAGGACCGACCGCTTCTGACAATGCACCCCAGGAACGCAGTTGCCAGAAGATACAGAGCCATAGGGATCAGAACAAGGTAGCTCTCGCGCATGCCCACAGGTGTATTGTAAACATTTATCTCAATTTCGGTTTACAATAAGTCGGACTGACTCAATATCTGCGGCTTGAGAATCCGAATCTGCAGCATGTGTGCTTTGCGGGAGGCAT
>NZ_JANIHG010000059.1 GCF_024518575.1 Methanothrix sp.
GTCTTCACGTCAACCGCCAGATGGACCTTGATCCAGCCTCGATGGACCTTCCATTTCTCTCGCACCCATTCGCCACGGTTGGTCACCTTGATCCCCGTAGAGTCTACAGCTATCACAACAGGCTCATCGCTGGCCAATATCGTCTCTGGAAGGCTGAGCTTCAGCTGAGTGCCGCGTCTCCAGATATTGGTGTAATCCGTAGGCTTGATCTCAGGTATCAGCTCCGAGAGTTTTCTCAAGAAGCCCTCTAGCTGCCGATAAGGTAGGCGGAAGATAACATGAATCATCATCAGAAGCTCGATAAATGACCAGGGATAGGCAAACTTCCTCCCGCGCTTGCCGCGGTTTAGTTCCTCCAGATCTCGCTCCCAACTCTCCAGAAAGTCGAAAGTCAGGTACATCTCGCCGCGTTTGACAAGAGCCTCGTTATACTCCGGCCAATTACGTCCTTTAGAGGATTCGTGCCCTTCCATCGCTATACCTGACCGATAATAGTAAGGATAGTTTATAAACATTATTCAACACAGCACCTCTAAGGGATCGGGATCCAATGGCAGAAGACCTCCCCGTTCCTGCTAGCTCGCCATGCTGTTGATCCCAGTGAGAAGCCCTAAGTTGCCGAATTCACTCTGTCTGTGATATGGAAAGGTCGCCTTCTGGTAATACAATACTTGGTTCTGCATCTTAACATTGTTACTGAAAAAGCTATATATCGCAAATCAAGTTATTTCTGTTCATTTGATAATATCAGGTCATCTCCATAAGGTGATTGTGTTGAAGATGTATATGATAGATCCAGATAATGTGTCTCTTGATAATATGATCAAGCGCGGCAGCGAGTTCCACGGCCATCTGGGGCCGTTTCTCGTTCTCGGTATAAGGATGGGGCTTGCTGCCCTCAGGGAGCTCGGCTCTAATGGCCATAAGGATATCAGCGCTGTTGTGCGGTCAGGAAGCAGACCTCCAGTATCGTGTATGGCAGACGGAATTCAGATATCCACAGGCTGCACTCTTGGAAAGGGAAACATCTCCGTGCTTCAGGATGGTGTGCCAGAAGCGACATTCTCCTCAAACGGCAGAACTGTGAGCTTCAGGGTCAGAGGGGCCATCGTCGAGAGGATTTCAGAGCTCTCACATGATGAGCTTGAGGAATTCTCCTGGAAGCTATCCAGAATGCCGCTGGACTCGATTATCGAGATGCTCTGAGGTCGTTTATGCTGATCAGGCTCGAGAACGTGCATACATTTTACGATGGCGAGAAAAACTCCACCCTGAAGGATATCACGCTCTCGATCGCTGCGGGCGAGATGGTTTGTGTCATGGGCCCGAATGGCGCCGGCAAGAGCACGCTCCTTGAGACGATAAATGGAATGCTTCCGTCGACCGGCAGGGTGGAGGTCTTCGGAAGGGATGTCCGGAGGCATGGCCCTGAGATCAGAAAGGATATAGGCTACATGCTTCAGGCCAAGACGTTCCCTGAGGATACACCGTATCTGGTGAAAGATGTAGTTCTGATGGGAAGGTTCGGGAAGATCGGCATGCTACGAAGGCCGGGGATGGAGGACTGGAATGCAGCAAGTGAGGCTGCGAGGTTCATGGAGGTCGATCATCTCTGGGAACGGCCGATAGGAAAGCTGTCAGGAGGACAGACACAGAGGGTGCTTCTGGCCAGGCTGCTTGCAAAGAGGCCCAGGATACTCCTCCTGGATGAGCCCTACTCGAACCTGGACTGCAGATCTGTGGAAGATGTATCGAAGAAGATATGCATCCTGCATAAGAGGAACGAGCTTACAACGATCATGGTCATACACGATACAGCTCATGTGCCCGATATCTGCGAGAGGATACTCCTGCTGAAGGATGGACGTCTCATCGGCGATGCACATCCTGATGAGATGCTCTCCTCCAGGACTTTCAGAGATGCATTCGCTGAGGCCTAGGACATGATGCTGCCGCCGAGCATAGTGATGAACACTATCATCGGAGCATCACTCGCCGCTGTGGTTTGCTCCATGATAGGCGTGTTCATTGTGAGGATGAACCTATCTTCGATGGGGTTCTGCATGTCTCATGCTGCATTTGCAGGCGCCGCGCTCGGGCTGGCCATATCCAGAGACCCATTCGCTCTGGCATTGGGCATGGCAACGGCCGTTGCGCTCATCCTCGGACCTGTTGCGGATAAGGCCAGGCTGCAGGCGGATGTAGTGCTCGGTACCATGTTCTCCCTCACAATGGCGCTGGCACTGCTGTTTCTCAGCATCGCCCCCGGATCTGTGGTGAGCAGCACCGCTCTTTCAGTGCTCTGGGGGAGCGTTCTTGGAATAACAACCGCCGATCTAATCAGGCTTCTCGTTCTCATGCTGACGCTCTTGTTGGTGATATCCCTCTTTTACAAAGAGTTCTTCGCGATAATGCTCGACAGAAAGCTCGCAGAGGAGTCCGGCATCAACACGAAGCCGTTTTACTATGCGATCCTATTCCTATGCGGCGTAAGTGTATCTGTATCGCTCAAGCTCATTGGCGGCCTGCTCATATTCGCTCTGATGGTCAACCCTGTATCAGCTGCATATCAGTTCTCTCACGACATGAGATGGATCATGCTGATATCCCCCCTCATAGGGCTGGCATCAAGCATCTCCGGAATTGCTGCGTCCCTGTACCTCGATATCCCTGTGGGTAGCTCGATCGCGATAATGAGTGTGGCAATATTCCTTATATCTGTAGCACTCTCCCCGAAGAGACGGCACGGGCAGAAGTGCTGATCCCGCTCTTATCCTGATAACCTGCCAGTCCATCCATGCGTTCCCGGTGATAACGGAGTGTGCCAGCAACCAGGTTGCACGACCTCAAGTTGGTGAACCACCCTGAAGGGTAGGGCTTCGCTCTCATCCCCGCCATTCAGGGTGGGGACTTCTTGCTTCGCCTCTCCACTCCCAGAGCATCACGCCTTCTTCCAGCGGATCGTATCTCCCTTTATCTTTATCACTCCATTTTTCTCAAGGATCTTTGCCAGATCCTCTGCCACATCGGATGCATCGATATCAAAGATGCCGCTCTCCATATCCATGTGTACACCACACATGCGCGCAAAGCTCTCCATGTCAGCTTTGCCTGATGGCGGACTCTCCGTCAGATTGAGCATGAGGGCGTGAATCGAGATGATCTCGAGCGCCTCATGATAATACTCGTTGAAGAAATCTTCGTCCGGATCCTCAGATGTCAGGACAGACCATTCATCTATGTAGAGATCATAAGTTTTCTCCAGCGTTACATATACATTTGTTCTCAGCATCGGATGCTGAGAATAATCGCTTGGTGATACTGGTATTGCGACGATTGGGTCGTCCAGCCTGTCTTCAGGATCTTCATCAAACTCCAGATCGTTCAGTGAGAAAACCCACTCCATGAAATCTGTTGCATCTTTTTTATCAATAAGGTTGTAGAGGTCGAACTCTTCGTCCTCATAAACCTCACCAGACGTACCGGCAGCTTCAGGTGAAGTCTCTTCGTGCAGCGCCTCTTCAGCCGAGGGCCCCTCAGCTGCCTCTGAAGCATCCTCCTGAGATGATCGCGCGGAAGATGTCTCCTCCGAGAGGGCATCTGCATGGATCCCCTCCCTCACCAGTGCATCTATCCTCTCGACGAACTTAACCCATTCTGGAACTGCGTGCGTAAGATATCTTTTGTAAAAATCTTCTGGGTCGGGATTCTCAGCAAAGGTCTTCCGGATAGAATCCAGGTAGTGCTCATACTTTTTGATCTCCTTATCATCGATCTCATTTTTCAGCTCGCTGAACCTCCCCTGGAGTACGGGGTTGATCGTCAGATCTGCCATGATAGAGGGTCTGATATCGACCCGGATCTTCATCTCCCTGAGACGGTCCGCAAGATCTCTTGCTGTCACATCGTCGTACTCTCCAAGCTTAAACATGAGAGCAGATTCATCATTACTCATGTTATAGTTTACTGTGTTTCCCCAGGTGAGCAGAAGAGATGCCGCAGGAGATCTCCCGATGCAGGGGTCCAAAGCACCAGGCGAAGAAACTGATTATTTTTGTCGTATAACTGAATCATTGCAAGCCGCGAGTTCAGGCTGGAAGATCTCTGAGAGAATCTGCACTCCCATTGAGCTCAGGTCGTGCACTCGTATCGTTGAGGGCTCATACAGTTTGAATATCAGTGTCATGGAACACAGACCGGCTCTGTTATCAGCCGTCTCCAGCTGCCGGCGCGATAGCTATAAAACAGATGTGCTCCTGGAGATCGCGATATGAGACCTTTGCTCGCGCTACTCCCAGTTCTGCTCTTCATCCATGGACCTGCGGTTTCCCAGCAGGTGGATGATATCTACTCAAATATCGATTCATGCGATGTGAGTGTATCTGGAGATGTATGTGGCTGTTATCTCCAGGCAGAACTCATGCGCTCCGGTGTTATTTTAAGCAGCAGTGTGCTTCCAGTGGATGCTCCTGGCACCATGATAATCAGCTGGAACCTCAGCAATCAGGAGGAGGGGGCATATGAGGCATGCGCCAGCCTGACCAGAAATGGATCTGTCATCGATAGGAGATGCTACAGCTTCTACCATGGAGGAGCTGTCCCGGTCAGATTTGATGTGAGAGATTTCCTGGCAGACTCTTCAGGCATACATATGGTCATATACGCAGCGGATCCCGCGATTGTTGATATCTATTACATGCTCATATCGGGAGAGAGAGCTGTTTACGTCTACAGAGACAGATCCGTGAAGATCGCGGGTGGGAGGGGCGTGCCAACGCTCATAGAGTGGAAGTGGCCTGTGCTGCTGAGTGCTGGAGAGATGTACACAGGCAGGGCGAAGATTGTCGAGCTCTCCACAGGCCAGACACGCGCCTTCATGAACAGATTCGTCGCTGTGGAGAACGCCAGGATCACCGAGACCTATGAGGATGAGATGGGCGCATCCGCGACGGTCCTCGGGACCTCAAGAGTGCCATTCCGGGGAAGCCTCAGGTTCGTTCTGAACAACAATACAGTGGTCGAGGTCGTTGAGAAGAAAACTCCGGTACTGCTTGAGGGCGATGATGAGACTGTGGAGATCTCGTGGAACAAAAGACTGGACCCAGGCATCTACCATCTCAGAGTGATTCTCCTGAACAGCAGCGGAGACGCAATCGATCTCCGAGAGAGCGTGATAGAGGCAGAGCCTGTCATCAGGAGAGCGTCGAACGAGAGCACCGCGAGCGAGAGCAGTCCGTCTGCTCCGGGCATGGCCGCTCTGATCGCAATATTCTCAGTCGGACAGATCCACAGGAGATGTAATCGAAAAAGGCGGATCTGATCGGTGTCAGCGGTCTTGCGTCCTCCAGCTCGATGCAGCGATCAATCGATAACGATATGCAATGCCGGGTGTGGCGGTCATGCTTTCTTCGCAGTCCGATACGGCGTATTCGTGCTGATGCCGGGAAATCCTACACACATCCTTTTCAGAATCTGTGCATGCCGCCGCATAATCTCATCAATGAAATTTTATGTCCCAAAGGCGGGTAAGAGGGTTTAGGAATCCTCTAAGATAAAGTTCGATATCGACCGTTAATAATATATGTCATCAACTGAGGATATATACTAAATCATGCAAAAATTTGCATGTGCATGAACGTGTAGAGCGTGGGAAAATGAATAAAAAGCTGTTTATGTCGATTGGCCTCTGCATGCTTCTTTTAGTATCAACTGCTCTCGGGGCGGATGTTGAGAAAACACAGGCGAAAGAGGTGATAAAGCCGTCTGGCACTGCTGTATTTCAGGCACAGAAACCGGATCTTGTGGTGAAGTCTGTAAGGGTCACAAGCGATCC
>NZ_JANIHG010000022.1 GCF_024518575.1 Methanothrix sp.
CAGGAAATGAATACCGATGCGGAGATATTCATGCAGAACGGCAGCCTGACAGGAACTGCAAAAAGTATTATAAGTATGTATGATACTAATCATAGATACGGGAAGGAGCGATTATGTGCGAGGTGATGAAATGCGAATACCATCAGCACTCCTCATTGTTCTCTTTCTGTCTGGTATAAATGGAGCAGTATCCCAGAACGTTTCGGAGAATGTGAGCGCTGTGAATGAGAGCGTCTCAATGGATCAAAAGCCGCAAATGGCACTGATACTCGACGTCTCCGCACCCGGTGCGGGAGACGCGCGGGAGTATGTCATCAACTACACCACAAATATCCTGAACATACTCGATCCGAGAAATATAAACTTCACAGTGCTCACCACAGGGGATCTTGCAGCTGATAATGAGTACACGCTATTCATAACAAGGATAGGCGCAAGAGCAAACCACGAGATGGCGATGAACGGCCCAGGTGGCGAAAATATATCGATGGGAGCTATCAGGAAGGCCAAACGGGAGGTTGAGAGCTGCTACATCTGCGGAACTGAGAAGAAGAGCGTTGTGGGATACAGGCCATCAGAGAGGATAAACGAGAGCGATTTCGCGATCTTTGAGAGCCTCGGAATCAGCTACATAATAGATGATGGGATGTTCTTCAGCGCCAATGCATCCAGGCCATACCTGCTGGACAACACGACCCTGTACGTGGTTCCAGTGACATCGATCGCATCAGACTCAGGGACCGTGATGCTCAGCGACAGACGCGCGGCCGGGATGAACATGAGCGGAGATGAGTGGTATTCGATTCTATCCAGAGGCATGGATGATGCTATGAGCAGAGGTGAGCCGCTGGTCGTGCTCATAACAAGCTACATCTCAGGTTCTGGAGATTATATGGACGCGCTTGAGCGATTTATCGACGATGCATCTGAGAGGGGAATGAGTTTCGTAAAAGTGAACGATCTCGTGCAGATGTCAAAACCCACCCCGACGCTTATGGCCGCTGCGCTCCTTTGATCGCGAGATATGCATATTCAGGGAGATCCCTCACCCGGATCTCCTCTAATATTTTGGAGCGAGGGAAAACGCAACAACTGACACTTTTGTTTTGCAACTCGGAGGTCGTGCAAGCAGGGTGATGGAAGCACCAATTCTCATCCAGAGCGCATTGCTGGACCAGTGCCTCCACGACAGATGGACAGGAGCATCACATCGATATTCTGCTAATGTTATGCCGGGAACAGGCAGCAATTTAATAGGTTGAAGTACGTGTTTCAAGCATGTACGAGGAGATCGGAGCGATTATAGGGAGGGGATTCTCCACCTGGAGAAGTAATCTCGGTATATGCGTCCCCTTTGTGCTCGATGTTATCGCCATAGGGCTGCTGGTCATGTTGCTGTTCATCTCCATCCTCGGAACCATGCCCGAGTCCTTCGCGAACATCGAGAATGTACCTCCGGAGGAGCTGATCCAGGCTTTCGAGGAGAAGGGACTGATTATAGGAGCGTACATGCTGCTGTTCTTTGTACTCGCGCTGCTTGTCAGCTCATTCTTCACGGCAGGAGCGACTGGCATGGCGAGAAGCGCGAACGCGACCGGCTTCTCCTCCCTTGGGGAGATGTGGTCTTCTGGAAAAAAATACTGCATCAGGCTCTTCTTGGCATCCCTCCTGAGCGTGATCATCTACGCCCTTGGAGTTCTGGTCGTCAGCGCGTTATTCGTGCCGTTCGTATCCATGGACGTCCTGTCTAGCGTCGCTCAGGCCCCTGAGCAGATAGATCCAAGGCTCGTGGCTCTCGTGATCGCCTGGATCCTGGCCATGTGCCTGATACTCATAGTGATCTCCATGGCCCTCGCTGTCGTCTCTCCTGCCATTGTGGTCGATTCCCTCAGCGCTGTCTCAGGAATCAGGGCAAGCATACGCTTCTTCAGAGGGAACATCTTCGATGTATTCCTGCTCTGGCTTGTGACACTGGGATTATCGATGGCGTTCAGCATAATCGGGATGTTCTTTGAGGGCACCGGCCTGGAGGGGCTGTGGTCCACGGCCGGCGGCATCTTCAGCGTTCTCATCATAGCACCTCTGACCACGATCTGGTGGACCAGGCTTTATATGAGCAGAACTGGAAAGGATCTACACAGATATGATCGAGCATATGCTGTTTAGGTTCAGGGCGATGGCTCTGCCCTTCCAGACCGTGCTGATCGGAGCGATCTTCTTCACCATCTACGATCTCTACACATACTTCGGTCATGGGCTGGGTGCTATCGAGTCCGCGGTCGAGGCTTTGGTCGCTTCGCTGATATTCATGACCGCGTACTATTTCACTTCAATTGCACTGGGGTCGAGGAGCTCTGAAAGGCGGGGGAAGGGGCTGCGCAAGAAGCGTTAGTACAGGTCCGCAACCGATAAGTCGGTGGTCGGGATATCTGGAATGGTGATCGAAATGGAACTGAAGACCGTGAGAATGGAGATACCCGATGGCTCAAACCTCATACTCGGTCAGAGCCACTTCATAAAGACAGCAGAGGATCTATACGAGGCGATCGCGGGAAGCGTGCCAGGCGCGAGATTTGGAATAGCCTTCTCAGAGGCGAGCGGCGATTGCCTGGTAAGGCTGGAGGGTAACGATGACGCTCTGAAGGACGCCGCCAAAAGGAACTCGCTCGCGCTGGGATGCGGCCACACATTTGTCATCCTTATACAGGGCGCGTTCCCGATAAACGTTCTCAACGCCATCAAGGGCGTTCAGGAGGTCTGCAGCATCTTCTGCGCCACTGCCAACCCTGTGGAGGTGGTTGTGGCGTCGACCGAGCAGGGCAGCGGCATACTCGGAGTGATAGATGGGAGTTCGCCAAAGGGTGTTGAAGGGCCTGAGAAGGTTGCTGAGCGGCGGAGCCTTCTGAGAAGGTTCGGATACAAGCTCTGAGGCAGACGCGAACCCGGTACCGGAGAATGCTGCATGATGGACCTTCTGGTGAAAGACGGCAGAGTTTACAGCGGTAACAGACTGCTGAGCACAGACATATGGATTAAAGACGGAAGGATCGCGGCCCTGGGAGGGTACAACAAAGCCGCTGAGAGGATCGACGCCAGCGGCATGATCGTCATACCTGGGGCCATAGACATGCACGTCCACTTCAGGGAGCCGGGGTACACGCACAAGGAGGACTGGGAGAGCGGCTCGATATCCGCGGCTGCTGGCGGCGTGACGACCGTTGTCGATCAGCCCAACACAAATCCGCCGGTCATGGACGCGGATTCGTATATGGATAAGCTGAATCTGGCGAAGCGCAGCTCTGTCGTCGACTTCTGCCTGAACGGCGGGCCCGGTGACGTCGAATCCCTTCTCAGGGCAGGGGCATCTGCGATCGGCGAGATCTTCATGTACGAGATGAGCGACGAGCGGCTGGCCAGAATTTTAGAGGAGGTCGCGCGGCTCGGCGCGCTGGCGACGGTGCACGCAGAGGATGGAGAGGTCATACGGAGATACTCGGAGCCGCTCAGAGAGATCAGAGATCCCGATGTCCATTCCAGGGCAAGGCCGCCGATCGCAGAGGTCTCTGCGATAGATCGGGCTCTTAGCATATCAAGATGCAGGCTCCATATCTGTCACATCTCGACAGCCGATGGCCTGGAGCTGGTGCGGAGGAGAAGAGAGAGAAGGGTGAGCTGTGAGGTCGCACCGCACCACCTCTTTCTGAGCAGAAGGGATTACAGGAGCCTAGGTACATTTCTCAAGACGAATCCTCCACTGCGAAATCCCACAGAATGCGATGCCCTCTGGGATGGCCTGAGGAGAGGGGATATAGATGTCATCGCATCAGACCACGCGCCACATCTCCCCGAGGAGAAGAGAGACGACATATGGCATGCACCTCCCGGCGTCCCTGGCGTGGAGACCATGCTTCCCCTCATGCTCTACGCTGTGAAGAGCAACATGATAACCCTGGAGAGGGCTGTTGATGCTCTATCAGCAAGGCCCGCATCAATCCTGGGATTGAGATCCAAGGGGGAGATCGCAGTTGGGAATGATGCGGATCTGGTGATCTTCGATCCGAAGAGGCAGGAGCGGATCGATGTGCAGAGGCTTCACAGCAGGGCCGACTGGACGCCGTATGAGGGAAAGAGGGCGATATTCCCTGTGATGACCCTGGTCAGGGGGAGCGTTGTCTTCGATGGGGATATCGAGGTGAATCCTGGATACGGCAGAAATATCGAGACGCGTATCAGTAAGAGAGAAGAGGAGCATTCTGATTAGATGTCCTTTGTGGGCATGTTGCGCGAATCGACCGCCCGCTCAAGCTCGGACGAGCTTAGAGCCCTGTCAGCATTTTATTCTTTCCAGCTCCTCACCTATCTCGAGCCAGGCCCATGCCCAGATGACAGCCTCGAATGCCCGGATGAGATCTCCTCTCCCAAGAAAGTACCTTGAGTCGCTGATGTAGGCCTTTATGTTGCTCAGAAACCTCTCGTCTCCTCTGCATCTCGAGAGCCTCTGATCAGCCCTCACGAGCCACTTCTCGGTCTCAGCTCTGAGGTCGGCAGCAAGATCTTCGTTCAAGACCTGAATGAGACCTCCTCAACACTGAAGACGCGCTTCTCATCAACATCCACCCTCACCATGGTTTTGAGAGGATAACCGGATGACCTCACCCGCTCAGCGCCATCGCCTCTCTCGATGACAACAACAGCATCCCTGATCACAGCGCCCGCAGCCTCCAGCGCCTTCATCACCGCGAGGGCTGTGCCTCCTGTGCTCACAACATCATCCACAAATATCACACGATCTCCTTTTTTTATTCCGTTGAGATATATCTTCGATTTGGAGTAGCCTGTTACCTGGCTGACCTCTATCTCCCCGGGCAGTCCGTACATCTTCTTGCGAATTATCACGAGCGGTATATCCGTCACGAGTGAGAGCGCTCCGCCAATTGGGATTCCCATCGCCTCAACGGTGACTATCTTGTCGACATCCAGATCGGCGATCCTGATTATATGACAGACGACCTCTCTTATCAGCTCAGGTCTCGTCTCTGGAACTCCGTCCGTTATCGGATGAATGAAGTAGTTGTAATCCCCTCTCTTGAACACAGGCGCATCGTAGAGCGATTTCTTCAGTATCTCGAGCAAAGCCAAACGCCTCCATTCAGCGTAGCGCGCATTGCTTTAAACGGTTTTGGCCCCGGCCCGGATGAAGGGTCGGTTCAAAATCGCCACGCAAATTATTTTCCACTCACCTGTGGCACCCCCTTCTGATTCAGCTTATTTCGAGACGGCTCTGGCTCCTGGAATCTGTGGCCGGTCAGCTCCTGCCTTTTCGGATCAAAGATAATTTAAACACAAACATCCGAAATAATCATGTCTCCGTGGGAGTAGCATGAGCGCAGCGACATCTCTCAGAGTTCTGCTCGTTCTCGCGATCATAGCTTCTGCTGTACATGGATCTCCCGGAAACAACTACCATGAGGAGTACACGAACGTCCTCAGAGTCGCAGGCACAGGGCTCATCGATATCAGCACATCAGCTGTGGACAGGAGATCCGGGCTGGAGTACTACAACGTGATGTACGGAGAGGGCGACTTCGAGATGGACTCCACACATGAGATCGCCACAGCGCCCTCAGGCAGATCTGCCCCCACAAACCTCACCGACACTACGCGCATGACATATCTCGGCTCGGTCCCGCTCGTCGGAGTCAAGGTCATAAAATCCAGGTCGATCTATGGCGGGATAGGAGCTGAGATCCAGGAGAGCTTCGCTGTGACAGAGATGGATCGGATACAGAGGACGTTCTTCGGATCGAGAAGCCCGTGCGATTCCATCGCTATGGACGTCTCAGCAAGCTTCAACGGCACATGGACAACGGATGCCGCATGGCACAAGATCTTCGAGAAGAAGGTTCGAGATCACACAAGCTTCCAGGGCAGGTTTGATGTGAAGAAGCTGCTCAAGATACAGGAGAGCGGTCATCCCCAATCGAGATTCAGCGGGATCGACTTCTGAGTGCCTGTAAGCGGGCCTGAATTTTGGCTGAAGGAAGTGGCGCCATCGAGGACTATGAGGGGATGCGTGAGCCCGGGTAGCGATGGCGCAAACTCCAATCTTTGGAGCAAGTATTTACTTATCAGATGAACACCGCTTACACTTTTGTATATGACTGAGGAACAGATCAAAATGTCAGAGGATACGCGGCGCGGAGACCTCCGGGCAGCTTTACAATGTGGGCATCTCAAAATCGCCACGCACATCGATCCGGTTTGGTGTGTTTTCCACTCACTACGCCCCATCCTAAATCAGCTTAAGCAGTTTCGAGACGCCCTCAATGAAACTCTGGCCGCAAAGAAGGAGTCATTGGAGGACGAACTTTACAATCTGAATTACGAGAAGATGGCCAGGCAGCTTTTTGCAAACCGAAGGGGATAATCCACTAATGTACACTCGGCTTGCCCACACCAAGAACTGACGCAGTCCTCTCACACTGGATGAGACCATATAATATCGAGAAAAGCTTAATTTCTAAAGGCACCTTATTCCTGCTGAAGAGGGGTATGCCGGATAACACAGAAATCGATGATGCAGCTGACATCGGGCATCACCTCTTTAAATTTCATTGAAGTAACCATATACTCAGCTCTTGCTTTTATCTTATTCGGACAGGTCCCGGCCCTATATCGAAGAGCTTAAGTATAAGCAAGTCGACCAATAGCGAGGCCCGCCTTAACTCAGCCTGGTAGAGTGCGCGGCTGTAGTATGTATAGCACCTTCATGGTGCTGCGCGCAGTCACCGCGATGTCCCCGGTTCGAATCTGGGAGGCGGGACTTGTGAAATGTCCGGATGGTGTAGTGGCCTATCATGAAGCCCTGTCGAGGCTTCGACCCGGGTTCGAATCCCGGTCCGGGCGCTTGTTTTCCTGGGCGTTGAACGCCCGGGACCCTCACTCCAAAAACCCAGTCGCCAGTAATGTGTTGATGTGCTTTGGTGCAGGCCTTCCAATCGAGAGGGGAAGAGCCGCGTCCACTCTGTTGGTCAGCTCCGGGCAAAAAGTACTGTGTACGTGGAGGTCCGCAGGCGTTTGCATCGCATGGACTCTGTCAGTGGCTGTAGGATCTTTTTCAGCTATTTGGGCACGCAACAGGGATCTTGCGGGGACCTCAGAGTTTCAGCCTTGCAGCCTCCTCTGGCGTGTAGCCCTCATGCACGATCTTGGAGAGCTTCCTGGTTAGCAGGGTTGGATTTTCTGCCTGGAATATGTTTCTCCCTATGGAGATGCCGGCAGCGCCAGCCTGCATCGCATCGTACACCATCTGGAGGAGATCTGCTTCGGTATCCATCTTCGGGCCGCCTGCTATGACCACCGGGGCGGGGCACCCCCTGACGACCTCTCTGAAAGTCTCAGGAGAGCCTGTGTAGTTTGTCTTGACTATATCCACGCCAAGCTCGGCCCCGACCCTGGCCGCATGCTTCACATACTCGACGCTGTGCTCGGACCTGACCTTTGCGCCACGCGGATACATCATGGCGAGAAGCGGCATGCCCCACAGATCGCACCTCCTCGCGACCATCCCAAGATCGCGCAGCATCTCTGCCTCGTCCTCGGCGCCCACATTCACATGAATGCTGACTCCATCTGCGCCAACCCTTATCGCATCCTCAACCCTGGTCACGAGCACCTTGTGGTTCGCATCCGGGCCGAGCGATGTCGAGGCTGACAGATGGATTATGAGCCCCACATCCTTCCCGTAGCCCCTGTGGCCGTAAAGCGGCAAACCCATGTGCCCGAGGACGGCATTCGCGCCTCCCTCCGCGACCTTATCCACGGCAGCTGCCAGATCTATGAGACCGGGTATGGGACCTACCGTGAGCCCGTGGTCCATCGGGACTATGACTGTCTTCCTAGTCTTTCTGTCTATTATGCGCTCAAGCCTTATCGATTTTCCAATCTTGCTCATGATCGCCCATAGGATGCGGGCCAGAAATTAAATGCAGCGGTTCATTCTCTATGAGGACCTCGTAAACTTCCGTGTTATGCGATCTGGTTTTATAGATGGGCGTTTGCGGCAGCCAGGCTGGGCAGGTTGCCAAAAAGAGAACAGAAATCAATAAAAAGGGGGCATCCCGTCCCCCTTAAGGGGACGAACAGTTGTCTCCTGATCGGGCGCAGATGATCATCTCGGGAGTGTGTAATGTATTCGCACATCCTTCAGGCTTGGCCTGACCTTCTTCAGCGCCTCCTCGAAGTGCCTGCGCTCCACCTTGAGGTTCTTTATCGACTCCTCATCCTGTGGCTTGCCGGAGAGCACATACTCCCTGATAGCGAGCATCACAGCCTCACTGCACACCGCCGCAAGATCCGCGCCGCTGTAGTTCTCGGTGCGCTTTGCTATCTCAGCGAGATCAACATCATTTGCAAGAGGCCTGTTTGCAGTGTGTATCCTCAGTATCTCCAGCCTCGCCTCCTCATCGGGCGGCCCGATCTCTATCATCCTGTCGAACCTGCCCGGCCTTAGGAGCGCGGGGTCGATTATGTCAGGCCTGTTCGTCGCAGCTATGACTATCACGTTGTGCAGCGGCTCCAGCCCGTCCATCTCGGAGAGTATCTGGCTTATCACCCTCTCTGTCACATGTGAATCTGCAGATCCGGAGCTCCTCATGGGAGCGATGGCATCGATTTCATCGAAGAAGACCACAGCAGGTGCGGCCTGCTTGGCCTTCCTGAACGTCTCCCTGACAGCGCGCTCCGACTCTCCGACCCACTTGCTCAGGAACTCCGGGCCCTTGACGCTTATGAAGTTGGCCTGGCTCTCCGTCGCCACCGCCTTTGCGAGCAGGGTCTTGCCGGTGCCGGGCGGTCCGTAGAGGAGAATCCCCTTTGGCGGACTGGCCTTCATGTGCTCGAAGATCTTCGGGTAGGTCAGAGGCCACTCCACCGCCTCCATCAGCTCCTGCTTTGCCTGATTGAGACCGCCAATATCGCTCCACCGGACATTGGGCGACTCCACAAGCACCTCGCGCATCGCTGATGGCTCGAGATCCCTCAGTGCGTCCATGAAGTCTGCCATCGTCACCTCGATCTTGTTCAGGATCTCTGCCGGTATCGATTCTACCTCGAGATCCAGCTCCGGCAGAACACGCCTCAGAGCACGCATTCCAGCCTCTCTGGCGAGGGCAGCGAGATCTGCTCCGACGAAACCGTGGGTTACGTCAGCCAGCTTTCCGAGATCCACATCAGAGCTCAGGGGCATGCCTCTTGTGTGTATCTGGAGGATCTCCAGTCTGGCATCTCTGTTCGGCACTCCGATCTCGATCTCCCTGTCGAACCTTCCCGGCCTTCGGAGCGCGGGATCGAGGGCATCCGGCCTGTTTGTGGCGCCGATTATCACGACCTTGCCGCGCGACTCCAGGCCGTCCATGAGCGCGAGGAGCTGGGCGACGACTCTTCTCTCAACCTCGCCTGTGACCTCCTCCCTCTTGGGTGCGATCGAGTCTATCTCGTCTATGAGAATTATGCTGGGTGCGTTCTCCTCTGCGGTCTTGAAGAGCTGCCTGAGACGCTCCTCCGACTCGCCGTAGTACTTGGACATTATCTCCGGGCCGCTCAGGGTCTCGAAGTGAGCGTTGGTCTCGGATGCGAGAGCCCTTGCCAGCAGTGTCTTGCCGGTGCCAGGCGGACCATGCAGAAGCACGCCCTTCGGAGCCTCAACTCCAAGCCGCTCGAAGAGCTCGGGGTGCTTCATCGGGAGCTCTATCATCTCCCTGACCTTCTTGATCTCAGCACTCAGACCGCCGATATCCTCGTAGGTCACGCGCTGTATCATCTTCTCCTCCTTCGCCGGCTTCTCGCTGAGCTCTATCCTGGTGCGGTCTCCTATAACGACAGCATCTCTTGGCGGCGTGACCCTAACGGCGACGAGATCGATCTTGCGCCCCATGACATTGAGCTCTATGACATCTCCTCTCGAGATCACCCTGCCCTCCATGTACCTCCTCAGGTACTCCTCTCCGCCTGTTATCCGGAGAGGAACGGTTGGCGCGAAGACCACGGTCTCTGCCTGTGCTGGCTGGACGATTCGCACAGGGACACGCTCATCTATGGTGACCCCGGCGTTCCTCCTGAGCGTACCGTCCATTCTGATTATGCCTGTTCCGGTATCCTCCGGATAGCCGGGCCAGAGAAGTGCAGCAGTCTGCTTCTTCCCCCTGATGCTTATGACATCCCCGGCCTGCCAGCCCTTCTCCTTTATAACAGCTGGATCCACGCGTGCGATTCCTCTTCCAACATCGGAAGCTCGCGCCTCTCCGACCTTCAGAACTACCTCCTCTGTCATACAAAGACCTCCATATAATGTATCACATCTAGGTACAAAATTTTATCTTGTTTATACCCATGTGTGACTCTTGTTAACCTCGTTTTACTAACTTTTTGTTAGTATGGTTATGGATCTGATATATAAACTTTTCTATGAGACTGCTGTGTTGAATAATGAATCCGATAGCAGAGGCCGAATTCATGCAGATTCAAATATCTGGCAAAAACCGATAGCATCCGACCCCAGAGATATTTGTTATTCAACACAGCATATGCGACTGCTGTGTTGTAGAGTCCCGAAATTATTTCGCGTCTCATCTAACTCCGGCGTCATAGTCCGGAATATGAAGCTAACCCGGGAGAAGGTTCGCTATATTTGCCCCTCTTCAACATGGCACTTTTTAAAAGACACAAACTCCAATTATCTTTGTTAGTGGAGAGGGCGAAGCGAGAAGACCCCTGAGGATGTGAGCGGATCCCCTGTCGGAGCGATTCCTATATACCTCACGACAAACAATTCCACTCCAAGATCTCTAAGAAGACTCGAAGTGCCGCCTGGGGATCTATCACATATGAGACAGGGAACGCAGTCTCTGGCGGTAGGCTTAGAAGCTCCGCCATTCATGGCGGGAGCATTCACACCATCCGTGCATCTCTCATCGGGGGCAGTCTGTGTCGTACGATCCTGTTTCAAAATGGGAGGAGTTCATACGCTCCAGGTATTGGGACGATCTCCTGAAGCTGGCGGAGTCGTATCCATCAACAAGAAGCCTGATCGTGGATTTTTCGGATCTAGACAGATACGACACAGAGTTCGCGGACGACCTTCTTGAGAATCCCGATGTGATGCTGGATGCTGCACACAGCGCCCTTCAGGAGATTGTGCTTCCTGTGGATGTGGATCTGAGCGGGGCGCATGTCAGGGTTGTGAACCTGCCGCAGCACCTCAAGACCAGAGACCTGAGAAGCGATCACATCGGGAAGCTCATAGCCATCGAGGGCCAGGTCAGGACAGCGACAGAGGTCAGGCCGAAGATAGTCAGGGCTGCATATGAGTGCCAGCGGTGCGGGCATGTCTTTTACGTCGATCAGTCGGGGACGAAGTTCATCGAGCCGTATGAGTGCCCAAACGAGGCGTGCGACAGAAGAGGCCCATTCAGATTGCTCCCGAAGAGATCGCACTTCGTCGACGCGCAGAAGGTTCGCGTTCAGGAATCTCCAGAGGATCTCAGGGGCGGAGAGCAGCCACAGACACTGGACGTGGAGCTCGGCGACGATCTCGTTGGCAGGATCTTCCCCGGAGACAGGGTGATAATCAACGGGATCCTGAGATCGTATCAGAGGACGACACAGAGCGGGAAGAGCACGTACTTCGACCTGTTTCTTGACGGGATCAGCATCGAGATGATGGAGCAGGAGTTCGAGGAGATCGAGATATCGCCTGAGGATGAGAAACGGATTCTCGAGCTGAGCAGGGATCCTCATATTTATGAAAAGATCGTGAGATCGATCGCTCCATCCATCTACGGCTATGAGGATGTTAAGGAGGCCCTGGCCCTGCAGCTCGTCTCCGGCTTCTCAAAACGGCTTCCGGATGGAGCGAGGATAAGGGGAGACATCCACATACTCCTGGTTGGAGATCCGGGGGTTGCGAAATCGCAGCTTCTGAGGTACATGGCGAAGCTCTCTCCGAGGGGCATATACACGTCTGGAAAGAGCTCTACATCTGCCGGCCTTACAGCGACTGCGATAAAGGACGAGCTCGGAGATGGGAGGTGGACCATAGAGGCAGGGGCGCTGGTGCTCGCCGACAAGGGCATAGCAGCAGTGGACGAGATGGACAAGATGAGCCCGGACGACCGCTCAGCTCTGCACGAGGCCATGGAGCAGCAGACGATCAGCGTTGCAAAGGCAGGCGTCATGGCGACCCTGAAGTCGAGGTGCGCGCTGCTCGCAGCTGCGAACCCTAAGATGGGAAGGTTCGACAAGTACGAGCCGATAGCGCCGCAGATAAACCTCACCCCGGCCCTGATGTCCAGGTTCGACCTGATATTCGTTCTGACCGATGAGCCGAATGCTGAAAGGGATGCGCATATAGCCACCCACATCCTGAGGAGCAACTATGCTGGGGAGCTCTCCACCCAGAGGAGCATAAATCCATCAATAAACGATGAGGACATCGAGAGCGCGACGGAGATCATAAAGCCGGAGATAGAGCCGGAGCTGCTCAGGAAGTATGTGGCCTATGCCAGGAAGAACATATTCCCGACGCTCACAGATGTGGCGATGGAGAGGTTCAAGGAGTATTACATAAATCTCAGGAGCCAGGGGCAGGATGGAAACAAGCCGGTGCCTGTAACGGCGAGACAGCTCGAGGCGCTCATACGTCTCGGGGAAGCCAGCGCCAGGCTGAGGCTCAGCAACCTGATCACAGAATATGATGTCGATCGGGTCATAAGAATCGTTGAGTCTTGCCTGAAGAAGGTGGGCGTCGATCCGGAGACGGGAATGCTGGATGCGGATGTTATCAGCATAGGGATGAGCAAGAGCACCAGGGACAAGACAAAGATGATGCTGAACATAGTCAGGGAGCTCGGAGGAAAGGATGGCGCCCAGATCGATGATGTACTTGACAGGGCCGAGGCAGAGGGGATAGACAGGGACAGGGCAGAGGAGATTATCTCGCGTCTGAGACAGGAGGGCTCCCTGATACAGACGAGCAGGGGCACTCTGAGGGCTGTGTGACTGGAGTTCTCTCCTTAAACTGACAGATTTCTGAACATTCCTGGGTCAGCTACTCAGACACGAATACCGGATCTTCCGCCCTCCCTGCACCCCAGCTGATTTCTATGAGGGTGACTTCTGAGCGATAGTCTTAATATTTACGAAGTGCCACCCGATTTCATGCCACCGCCGGTCATAGCAACAGTCGGCGGAGGGGGCACGCGGTTGTACCCTCTCACGCTCTGCCAGCCGAAGCCCCTGGTGGAGGTATGCGACACCGCGATAATAGCGGTCCTCTTCAGAGTTCTCGCCATCCAGGGGTGCAGGAGGTTCGTACTGGGCAGCAAGGGATTCGAGAACACGCTTGCTTTGTCGAACTACTTCAAGGCAGGTGAGGGCTTCTTCAAGCGTCTTGGCATAGACGACCACGAGGAGTTCAGCTACCAGCCGCAGTACGAGGATCACGGGAGCGCAGATTCCCTCAGGTACTGCATGAACTACTTCAAGCTCGACGAGGACGTTCTGGTCGTCTCCGGCGACAACCTCATAGATATCGACCTTGAGGACTTCATAGCGTATCACAGGCGCAGGAATCCGATTCTCACCGTGGCGCTGAAGGAGCTGCCCCGAGATGATAGCATCTCCCAGTACGGGGTGGCGGAGCTGGAGAGCGATATGCGCATACGGCGGTTCATCGAGAAGCCGAAAGCAGGCACTGAGCCGAGCAGGATGATCAACACCGCCTTCTACATATTCTCTCCTGAGATAAGAGACGTCCTCGCAGAGATGGGCGACAAGTCCCGCGATATCGGAGGCGATCTCATACCGTATCTCACCGAGAACGGCTACGATGTCTATGGCTATCCTCTCAGGGGCTACTGGATAGACATCGGCACCCCCGAGAGGCTTCTTCAGGCGACCATGAACGTTCTCTCCGGAAATGTGCGCCATTTCACCTTCCGGCACCAATACAGGGAGAACCAGTGGATTCATCCATCGACCCTGAAGCGCATAGGTCGCATGCTGGAGCGTGGCGATATCGAGCTCAGGGGCAGCGTCTTCATAGGAAGGGACTGCCGCATCGAGCCCGGGGTCGTAATAGAGAACTCGCATCTCGGGCATACCAGCATGATCGAGAGGGATGTTGAGATAAGAAACAGCGCGGTCATGAGCTTCTCAAACATAATGCACGGAGTTCGGCTGAACCGTGCTGTTGTGGGCAGATACTCAACAATCGAGGCGCACAGCGTGCTGGACGCGGATCAGTCCAACGGCAGGAAGGGCATACCTGTGGTCGGCGATAATGTGAGGCTGCAGAAAGAATCTGTTGTGGGTCCTGGCATAAGGGTTGCACCTCTGAGGTACAGCCACATGATCCTCGCCACAGGCAAGTTCCTCGAGCTCGGCTCAGACGATAGGAACATATACTTCGCGCATAGATCGCAAACACCAGCATGACTACGTGGTTGAGCGATCCCTTCGCTCGACCCCGATCAGATCCTGACGACCTCAATCCCAGCCTGCTCCAGGAACCTCAGAGCCCCTTCGTCTGGGTACTGATTCCTGTACACCACCCTCCGTATCCTCGCGTTTATCATCATCTTGGCGCAGAGTATGCATGGCTGGTGGGTGCAGTATAGCGTCGCGCCCTCGATGCTCACTCCGTGGAGAGCAGCCTGGATTATGGCGTTCTGCTCCGCATGGACCGCACGGCAGAGCTCATGCCTGGTTCCGCTCTCAACCTTCTCCCTCAGACATCCCACAACATCGCAGTGCTCCAGCCCTGTGGGTGCTCCGTTGTAGCCCGTTGACAGGATGCGCTTGTCCCGCACGATCACCGCGCCAACCTTGTTTCTGAGACAGGTGGATCGCTTTGACACAACCGATGCGATCTCCATGAAGTACTCGTCCAGGCCGGGTCTGTCCATCGGCTTACTGTTACAAAGGGAAATTGATATTGCTTCCGGTTGGTGGGATATCTCTAGCCACCAGCACGCAGCATCTATAAAAATATGTTTTCGAATTGAATGCGTCAGTTGACGATGATTGGAGGAGAGCACATGGCTCCCAGTGCGTCTGGCGTGAAGCTCGCTGATCCTGACCCATGAGGTGATCCTTAAATCGCACCGCTACGCGGCATTCAGCAAGCACAGCACCGCACACGCCATCATCCACTCTCCCTCGACGAGCAGATCGAGGACCACAGGGTTCCGTCTTCTCCTCAGATATGCGATGTACGCGTATCCGTAGAGGGTGAGCGCAAGGGCGATCGCTCTGCCATCTCCCGGAAGGAGCAGCGAGACCGGCAGGATCGTTGTGTTCAGGATGAGCAGCAGCAGAACTGTCGGCATCTCTCCCAGAATCACGGGCATTGTGCGCACGCCGCTGAGCCTGTCGCCGGCGAGATCGCGTATATCGTAGAGAACTGTGTCGATGAACGTCTTTATGAATATGAAGTACAGCACCAGGATCCACGGGCTGCTATAACCGCCATCCAGCACCGGAATGAGCACCGTCACAACCGCCCATGCAGATCCCACGACGACGTTCTTCATCACCGGTATATCCTTCAGCCTCGGCAGCCACGGGAGCAGACGCATCCCGTAAAAAGCGTTTGCGATCACCGGCACGAATACCAGAGGCAGCGCTTGAGGTCTCACATAAACCATGATGAGGGCGGCTGTGATGTAAGCGGACAGCGCCAGCCCCATAAAGATCTTCCTCCGCGAATAGAGGAACTGCTTCCTCGCCGGCATGTTCGAGACGTCCCGGTCGAGATCCACGAGCTTGTCCAGCGTGTAAACACTGAATGAGACAAGAAATACCGCAAGGCATATCGTCATGCTCGGCTCGATCCCCAGCAGAACGCTTGCCATGTATGTTTTGAAGAAGCCTGTCCCACCGATGAAGAGAGAGGTCACAGCCAGGAAGGCGAGCAGCCTCTCCGCAGCATCTATCACATCTCTGCACACGATATAAAAAAACTTAAATGGATTTACCTCACGAAACTGGTTGCTCCATGTCATAAATCGATGTGAATTTGGACCGAATTTGAAAATTATCTCTTTTAATCGGTAAATTTTGCTTAAAAATAGCTAAATTGCGTTATTTGAGCAAAAAGCTGTAGGAATCATTGTATCATCCTGATCAAGCTCGAATTTAAGTTTATCTCTGTGCTGCCATTACTGTTTATACTTAAGAAAACTGAGAAATTCAAGTCTCGTCTCTTGTTATTCTATCACAGAAGTTTTGAGCAAATGCTCTTCCTCGATGGCTTCTTCGAGCACTGAAAGGTTCGCGAGGAGGTCTGCCTGAGGGCGGGGGTCTCCGAGGCCGGATCCCTGCTAGCAGAGGGAGTTAAACCGGACTCATCTAGCCGCCCTCGAGGGTCGCAGGAGGTCATGGAAGCAAGAGGCAGTGGCTCTCTGCAGTCAAGTGTTGATGCAGTCCTGAGACGGCTTCTCGCGGGACTCCGGGATGTATGCGGGAAGCAAGGGGTGCTTGAAGCTGCAGCTCTCGCACCTATCTCAGACCTCTCCGCATGGCCTCAAGCCTTCTGATGCTGGAGTAGTAGCCCGCAGCCAGGAAAATCCCTGCAGCCAGGAGGAGCACAAAGAAGTAGCCGAGTATCTGGGGGGCGTCATTCCTGTAAAATCCGACCTCTATGATTGAGTCCCTCTCGAGCCTCCAGACAACAGCTGTGCGGTTCCCCTCGATGATCTCATACGGACCCGGCCTTGGAATACCAAGAGCCCTGGCGCCCGTTGTGTATCCCTCCGGAATCATGACGGCGACAGTTCCGTTTAGAAGCACTGGAGATACGAACTGCTGCCCACGCATGGGCGCCTCGTATCTCAAAATACCGGAGACTGGCTCATCAGAAGCGATCCTGTACCTGTAAACGCCCCTCCAGAAGCTCTCTTCCACGCTGCATCTCACAACATTAGAGTTGCTCATAACAGATATGTTCTCGATCCTGGCTATCGCCGTGATGTTGAAGGTCTTTCCGGATACAGGCTGCTCTATCACAGCTCTGCCCCCGGCCAGATCCACAACCGTAGCATTGTTCAGATCGAGGGACCGCGAGCCTGAGGTGAGGATGAGAAGAGATACAGCAAGCGCGAAAAGCACCGTGCGATCGAAGCCGGCTGATGAACCGCTTGCTCTTGTATCCTCACCCTGAGCCGGTGCTGTGTATCCTGAAGACCTCTCCCTCATCGATATCTATCCTGCACCCCAGGATCCTCTGTGCCGTCCAGATGTTCGTTCTGGTATGGCTTGAGATCTCACGCGTCGTGTACTCGCCGCCGGCCAGCGCGATGTAAGGTATGAGCTGATCCGCGAGATGAACATCCACCGATGCCCCGGCTCCAAGCTCCGCAATGAGCGCATTCGCGGCCTCTCTCCCGACGTCCTCTGCGCGGACGCCCCTCTCGCCGAGCGCGCTCGATCCCCTGCACCCGGACCAGAGCGTTATCCCGCTTCCAGGGGATGAAGAGCTCACGGCCTGAATGTCTATTCTCGCCTCATATCCGTTCTCCCTCAGGAGCTCGAGCGCAGCATCAGCCTGACGCCTCGCCACATGCTCCGGAAGGGATCCGCAGTGTGATATCCCGCGGATGCTCTCATCGATGCGCTCCACCCTGGCATGCCTGAGCCGGGACGGCCTAGTGCTCAGCACCACAATCCCTCCGCCTCTCGGGTAGTACCCGCGCCGCTCGCACCTGAAGCTGGCAGCAACACCAAAAAGACGCATAGCTGGAAGTGCCACATGCTCCAGATAATCGACGGTCGGGCTCCACCGGACGTCTGTGCCGCCCCTGACCGTCAATGTGACAGGCCCCTCTGCAGCGGTGAGCGCAGGAAGCACACACTGGATTAGGAGCGTGACGCTCCCCGCGGTGCCTATATCCACATCATAGCTCCCTGCGGATATCCTGCCGGGAATGAACTCGATCTCTCCGGATTCGAGATGCACGCCTCTTGTCTCAGCTCTCGATATCCTTGCCAGGGCCTCGATGGCCCTGACATGCTGCGCTGCAAGCCCGGGCTTCGGCCTGTTGCGGCGGATGTTCTTTATTCTGACGGGGATACCGGTGAGGGCGGACAACGCCACAGAGGTCCTCACGATCTGGCCGCCGCCCTCGCCATACGAGCCGTCGATCTCCATCATCTGCGGCTTCTTCATCTCACTGCTTCATCGTACTCTCTGAGGAACTCGTCGCAGAGACCCGCTATCCTGGCAGATGCATCTCTGATCACGTCCAGCGGATCTGCGCCTCTCGTCTTGAGTCTGAAGACGGGGTTGTCCATTATAGGGAACTTCGCATCATAGGTGGCTATCACAACCCTATCGTCCTTAAGCAGCTCGCTTCTCAGGAGGTTGAGCAGCGTATGCCGCTCCCCCTCGAACTCTATCCTGAGCTCATCCTCAGTCTTCTTCAGAACCTTCAGGTTCAATCCATACCTCCTAAACAAGCCCTGTGCCGTAGTAGGTGCTCAGCTTTCTCATCTCCGTCCGCTTGCACTCAGGACACTCCAGCCGGCCGTCTTTTTTTACAAGCGGTGTCGTGCAGCTGCTGCAGTACGCCTTTATCACTCCCATATCCTCCGGCTCCGTCGAGAGCCGCATCTGTCTCGCATCTACGACCTTTGCCCTCACGATATCCCTCAGACCGAACATCTGCTTCAGGTCCTTGACATAGGAGCTCTTCACATTTGATATGTGTATGGTTGCGTCCAGCTCCGGAAGTGGTCTGGACTCGTAGCCCTTCTTGAACGCAAGCGCCAGTATCACGAGATTCTCCTTTATATCAACAACCTCCCCGACGACGATATCCCCGTTCTCCACCCTGGGCAGGGCGTTGCTTCTCGGTATCACACTCGCAAGGCGGCTCTCGGGATCGATATCTACCACGCCAGTGGTTGAGGCGTATATGTTGCCCCCGGAGACGTATGTATCGTGCCCGGGGACGAACTCCTCGGCCGAGCCTATCCTGTCGCCCGGAAGGACCAGGGCTTTCCCAATCTGCTTATCCTTGACTTCATCGGTTGTGCCTGACATCTGATCACTACTTGCACACAATCCTATATAACTCAACCTCTATCCATTCCACATCTTTCCTGTGGAACTCGAATGTCCTTTTAATTGGAATTCTTGCTTTATAGACTTCCTCAATCCTGCAGGGAGAGACGAAGCTGCGAACAAAGTTCAGGCTTCCTGCATTGTGGATGGTGTATATGACATCAGCGATCTCCACAGCCTTCCTGAGGAAAGCCCGATCACCCAGGCTGGCGTGCTGTGCGCCAAAAGGAGGGTTCATGATGATGGTTTTTACCCTGCGGAACGCGATGCGCTCGATATCCCCCAGGACGAAGTCCACATGCACGCCGAGCATCTCAGCATTCTCACGCGCGATCCTCAGCGCCTGGCGATCTATATCCACTCCATATGCCTCCGCGCCCATAAGCGCGGCCCCGATCGCCAGGATGCCTGTGCCACAGCCGAGATCCAGGACCTGGGTTAGCTCGCCTCGCATGTGAGCCATGTGGAGCAGATCCGATGCGAGCGATGGCGGGGTCATGTACTGCTCCATCGTCGCAGACGGGCTTGTGAAGCCCCTCACACGCTGAAGCAGGATCTCAAGCTGCCTCTTCCTCATCGCCACTGGTTTTGTGTGAGGACATATTTATCTGAGAGCTCCTTGTTCTAACCAGGCTGCGCACTTTTGGTCAATGGACATCTCGTCGCAGCTCATCGACATCTCACTACATGTGCGATTCAGCTCACTGCATAGTAGTACTCTCCGGCCTCCCTCTGGGCCCTATCCAGTTTCGATCCCGGCTTGTTCACCCTAGGCCTCTTTGTATCCTCATCACGCCTGAATGTTATACCGATCGCTGAGAGGAATCGATTCATCCCCTCACGCATATCGCATGGCGGGTTTGCGATTCCTCTCACACCCGGCTCGCCCTCGAATACTATCAGCCGCTCTGAGAGCATATCTATCAGGTAGATATCGTGATCCACGACCACGACAGACCGCTCTGTGGACTCTGCAAACCTTCTCATGACCTTGGCGGCCATCATCCTCTGCTCGACGTCGAGATGGGCCGACGGCTCATCCAGGAGATACAGATCCGCGTCCATGCTCAGGCATGCTATTATGGCGACCCTCTGGAGCTCACCCCCGCTCAGCTCTGTCAGCCTCTGATCCAGAAGCCGCTCGAGCGCCATCGGCTTTACGAACTCAGACTGATAGTAGCTGCTATCGAAATCGTGCGTTATGCTCCTGAGGAGCGCCTCCACTGTGACATCAGATTCCGCTTTCAGGTACTGGGGCTTGTAGGAGATCTTCAGCTTCACATCGATCTCGCCCTTCGTGGGCTTCTCGATGCCGCCCAGGATCTTTATGTACGTTGATTTTCCTATCCCATTTGGCCCCAGGATCCCCACAACCTCGCTCCTTCTTATAACACCAGGCATCGCCAAGAGCTCGAATCTCTCGTAGCTCCTGGAGAACTCACCGTACTCCACAAGAACCGGAACATCCTTCTCATCTCTCGGAGCGTGGACCTCGAACTCTATGCTCTCCGATCGTATCCGGACGTTCTCCTCAGGGAGAAAGCCCCTCAGATACTGGTTTATCCCGACCCTGATGCCCTTCGGCCTGGTTATGACGCCGTAGGCTCCCGGGGTTCCATAGGCGAGATGAACGCTCTCAGCAAGCAGATCCAGAAGCGCGAGGTCATGCTCGACGACCATCACAGCCCTGTTAGAGGCGAGGTCCTGGAGCATTCTCGCGGCCAGGATCCTCTGGTTGATATCAAGATAGGGGCTTATCTCATCGAAGAAGTAGAACTCGGCATCACGCGCGGCTGTTGCTGCGATGGCCACCCTCTGCAGCTCGCCGCCGCTGAGGCTGTCTATCTCGAGGTCCAGCAGCGGCCTTAAGGCGAGACGGTCCACGAGAACGTCGAGCTCACCTCTCTCATCCGTTCTCTTCAAAAGCTCCCTGACCGATCCCTTGTAGCTCTTTGGTATCCTGTCGACGTACTGCGGCTTGTAGGCTGTCCTGACGCCCTTCTCAGCGACTCTCTTGAGATAATCACCTATCGCCGAGCCTGCGAACCTCTCGAGGACATCATCCCAGCTGGCATCTCTCCCGAGATTCGGTCTCAGAAGCCCCGAGAGTATCGCAACGGCTGTAGACTTGCCTATGCCGTTCGGCCCCAGAAGGCCTGTGACCTTTCCCTCGACTGGTATGGGCAGGCCGTATAGCGCGAAGCCGTTGCTGCCGTAGCGGTGCACCGGCGCGCCGATCTCCTCAGGCAGGTTTGTTATCGTTATCGCGCCGAACGGGCACTTCCTGACACATATCCCGCAGCCCACGCAGAGGTTCTCTGTTATAACAGGCTTGTCATCAACGAAGACTATCGTCTCATCTCCTGTGCGCACAGGCGGGCAGAAGTACTCGCACTCCCTGGCGCACTTCCTCGGCTGGCACCGATCTCTGTTGACAACCGCTATCCTCATGAAAGGCACCTCAGTTCAGGAGTATGGTCCAGGTCACAGCCCAAAGATCCACCACGATAAACTCGACGTAGAACCAGTCCTTCCCCTTAAAGGAGAGGACGTCTATCCCTATGAGCGGGTATATGAATCTCTGCACTATCGTTGTGATGAGTATCAGGTTCAGAAGAATGAAGTGCCACTCCACCCTGACCCCACCAAGCATCATATCGGTTCCGGTGCCGAGAAGATGGTAGCACAAAACACCGGAGATTATCCCGAGGATAGAGGATACAAGCGTCTTCTTTATCCCCTCTACCTGCGCCCTCCTGCGCTCCTCTGGCGTCTTCTTCTTCAAGACCTTCCTGGCTTCCGCCTGCACTTCCGGTGTTTTTTGGGGGGTCTCCTTCCGCTCTCTCTCCCCGCTCTTCGCCTTTTTCTTTTGCTTGGCCATCGGAGACTCAGAGCTGCCCTCATACGATAATAGCATTTTGGTCATGCTGAATCGCTGGAGCGGATTCATCCATTCCCAAGAGATGATTGCAGATAACTATTTGATATGATAATTGAATGTATCTGTATCAATAAAATTGTGATCCGCGCCCTTCAGGACGCGGTAGTTCGCTAAAATTGTTGTGCAGCATATAGCTGCTACTGGATCTTTATCTCTGCGGCCGGCTCGGGTATCACCTTGATCTCCTTTGTGCAGTACTGGCTCAGAGGCACCTCCTCTTCTGTATACGGATTCTTCCTGTGCGCTGTCACACGCAGCTCCAGCGTCAGGACATCTCCTTCTTTGTATTCAGACCCGGATATCGTCACTGTATCCTCTGTTCCTATCGTTTTCCCGTTGAGCCTCCACTCGTACTCGTACCTCTCGCCCTTGACCAGCGGCACGTTCGCGCTGTATTCCTCCTCCTTGTTGGTGCAGAGGGTATCCGAGCCTTCTATCGCGCATATGCTCGGGCATGTCGCACCGCTGTCCGCAGACGCTGCGGTCTCATCGAGAACCCACTCGATCTTTTTCTCCTTGAATCTGGTGGTGAAAGCGTTCTCCTTCACGCCAGGCTCGAAGACCTCAGGCTGCCCCTGGCGCTCATTGCCAGGCCTGAACATGTTCCTCTTGCCGGGTCCGAGCTTCACCGCGACCTTGTTGGGATTGGTGTATCCCCACGTTACCGTGTAGGTGCCATCGCCGTTGTCGTTGACGCACCCGACCATTGGAGTGAGAGGCTCCCTGCTGACCTCAACGCTTGAGGTGGCTGAGGCTGTGACCATCTCCCTCACAGGGCTGTAGCCTGTGGCCTTGCAGCTGTTCGATAGCTTTCCGCTAAGCTCCTCGCCGATGACATCCTGGGTTGGTGTGTAGGTGTATGTGCCTGTTGCAGTCTCTCCTGGTCTGAGCGTTGTCTTATCCAGGCTGATCGAGCCGAACCTCTCGTCCGTCAGTGTGATGCCAGATATCGTCGTCGATCCTGTGTTTGTCACTGTGTACGTGTAAGTGATGCTATCTCCAAGGGATACCCTATCCGCCGACGGTCTCTGCTCGACGCTTATCGATGATGTATATGATATCGGAAGAGATGCTGTTGCAGAAGCTGAGACAGGGTTGCCCATCGGGTCGATGGCGTAGGCGGTCGCTGTGTTGGTGATCGGACCTGGCAGATCGTTCTCAGTTACTGTGTAAGTGGCCGTGCCGGTGGCGCTCTCACCCGGATCAAGCGTATCTCTGCTCAGAGCTATCTTGCCGAGCTCGCTGTCATCGAGAGAGACGCCGGTGAGCGTGACGTCTCCGGTGTTGGTCACCACGTACTCATAGGTCACTATCTGACCGATTCCAGCCGGCGATGGCGTCGGAGTCTTTGTCACACTCAGTGCTGCTTTGTACGTCAGGTCCACAATTGTCCGGGCGCTCGCTGTTACATCCTTCCCTAAAACGTCCTTGGCACTGACGCTGGCATTGTTTCTTATGGGTCCAGGCAGATCTCTCTGAGTGACCTGGTACGTCTTGGTGCTGGTGATGCTCTCTCCTGCCGCCAGGGTATTCTTTGTGAGAGAGATTTCGCCAAGCCTGTCATCTGTAGCGCTGATCTCACTCAGAGTCACGTCCCCGGTGTTGGTTATCTTGTACGTATACGTCACAGTCTGGCCGACGTTTGCAGAAGATGGGCTTGCGCTCTTCTCGATCTTTATGCTCCCTGTATACATCAGATCCACGGACTCGGTGTCTGTCGCAACAACCTCATTCCCAAGAACATCAAGAGCTTTGACTGTGGCTTTGTTGGCGATCGGCCCTGGCAGATCCGACTCTGTGACCTTGTATGTGGCGGTGGCTGTCGTTGACTCTCCCGGCCTGAGCTCTTTCTTTTCGAGCTTTATGTTGCTTATCTTGTCGTCTGATATCTCTATGCTCTTGAGAGTGACCTCTCCGCTGTTTACGATCGTGTATGTGTAGGTAACTGTATCTTTAACACTTGCAGGCTTTGGCGTCGCCGACTTGTCCAATGTCATGGCTGCTGTATACTCGAGTGTGACCGAGGATGTTGCTGGATCTGACACAACCTGATTTCCTGTGTGCATCTCGGTGCCGATTGCAGTCACGTTGTTTGTGAGAGGCCCTGGCAGGTCCTTCTCTGTAACAGTGTATTTTGCAGTTGCAGTCGCGGTCTCGCCTGGCTTGAGCATATTCTTATCAGGCTTTATCTCGCCCAGCTTGTCGTCCTTGAGAACTATGTCCTTGATGCGTATCGTTCCTGTGTTTGTTATCACATATGTGTATGTTATCTCAGTTCCGACCCTGGCAGTGTTAACAGATGGGGTCTTTGTGACAGCAAGACCTGATGTGTAGCCCACGTTCACTGGAAACTCACAGCTCACGGATCTGTAGGGTTCGCGCTCGTTCGGAACCACATCTGAGTAGTCCTTTGTGATCTTCAGCCCAACCCTGTGCGCTCCAGGAACGTAGTTGGACCAGTCAACCTCGAGGGTATCAGAATTCTCACCTGCAGGAGTTCCATCCACGCTCCACTCATATGTCAGCTTGCCCTCAGTCCCGCCAGCGTATTTGTAAGTCGCGATCTCCTCAGCGGTCACCTCATTCGGACCATCTATGCCGCACACAGGCATCGGGTACACGGTTATCGTTCCAGACGCCTGGTTGACGCATCCACCCACCACGGTTCTTATGAGGAGGTTGACCGTGACTGTCTTAGACACATCCTCCTGCGTGACCGTGGGGGCGGTGAAGGTGAACACCTGCGTGTCCCCCTGGGCTATGATCCTGCCATCAACTTCAGCGGACCAGTCATAGATATAATCGCCCTCAGGAGCCTTGAGCGTCACCGTCTCCCCGGATACCACGAGCTTGTTCCCGAGATCCGCGAAGTTTCCAACAGCGACGCCGCTGGCTGGCGATGCTATCCACAGAACCGCAAGTATCGCCATCAAACACCATCGTGCATCCACCCATCAACACCTCCTGAAAATATACAGTAACGTCGGTATGAATATCTACGTTACTTATTTAGATTACTTAACTATGGTTAGTAACCAAATTCTATTTTAACTTTTTGGGCATGAGGTGCTTCTGTGAAGTCGCAAACGTTTCAAAGGTTTCGGGACTCTACAAGAAAACACCCGGACCTGTCCTAATAACACTATCACCCCCTCGCGAAGTTGTAGTAAAAGATAAACATTTTACAGAAGTTGTTCCAGCATTCTATAGCTCTTGTCCATCTCAGGCTTCCCAGTTTCTTATCTTTGCG
>NZ_JANIHG010000023.1 GCF_024518575.1 Methanothrix sp.
TAGCTATCGATTTTTACTAGAATTGCAATTCGTATGAATTCAGCCTCTACTATCGGATTCTCAGACATTATTCAACACAGCACTGTGTTGGATAAGTCCTAAAATTCTTAACCGAATGCCATTAGGGTAAAGATGGAAATATAGCCGGGAATCGATGCCCAGAGATGGAATTAGGAAAAAGTTATCCAACACGGCAACTCAAAAGCAGAGAAACGTTATGGTAGGTGGGGTATTCTCCTCTCCGAACCGAAGACCGGAGTCTACGCTACCCCTACATCCCAGTTTTATGGAGGACAACCTCCTGTGTTGGGGCGTTTCTGGACAAAACTAACATCGCATCGAAGCCTTCATCCTTTTGGCGCGCCTCTCCTCTCGCATGCACGGTTTCCATTGGAAATGAGGGGGTCCCTGTGTTCAGATTTGTCTCCATTATCTGCGCTTTGCTGGTTCTGACATTTGTTCAGGGATGCGTTGAGCAAAAAGCTGCTGAGCAGAGCGGCTCTGTGGAAGTTCATGCGGAGAGGAAGCTCGACCTGGAGTTCGAGTCCGGAGTCTCCAGCGAGCTCTTCCTTGTCAGGGGCACTCTGGATCTGATCTCCAACATCTCTGAGCCCTACCTGCTGCTTGAGGCTCAGCTCATGAGAGAAGGTCAGGAGGTTCTGCGGTCGAGATACCTCCTGATCGATGTGGCCCCGGGGCAGACAGCTTTCGAGTTCTCAAAGTCCGCGAGGCTGCACCCCGGGAGGGGCTATACATGTCGCCTCGTGGTCTCCGGTGCGGATGGCCCGATTCTGAGCGCCGAGCGCGCGGCTCAGATCCTGGAGAGCAGCACGGAGCGCTCGCTGTATCCCGCATCGCTTTCATTCAGCGAGCCTGCTGGATCCTCAGGGAAAAATGGGGATGGCGCCACGAAAGGTGAGGATGAGCGATCTGATGAGGATGAGACAGAAAAGGATACGAAAGATAACGGGGATACTAAAGATAGTGGGTCAAATGTTACAGGCAGATCTGGGGAGGCTGAGCAGTATGGAGCAAAACAGTATGTCGGAAGCACCACCTCCAGGAAGTACCACATCCCAGAATGCCGTTACGCTAAGAAGATAAAGCCTGAGCACACTGTGTTTTTCTCAAGCAAGGAGGAGGCAGAATCAAAGGGGTACGAGCCATGCAAGGTTTGCAATCCCTGATGCGAATCAAGGGTTTTGAAATCTGGGATCTCAGGAGCGCTCATGCCAGCAACCTGATGTAGTGTGATACGGCTGCTGGAAGCATTCATTCGCCTCAGCCTCGAGGAGCGCCTCATCTTGCATGTCCTCAGAGGGATACGAGCTGTCAGAGGTTGAGCGCGCCCTCGAGACGTTCTTCAGGTCTGCCTCTGGCAAGTCCCCAGTATGGCTCGGGGTTTTTGTTTGATGATCGGGGCACAGAGGATGCATAAGATCCAGCGACCTCATCCTGAGATTTTGAAGCTCCTGTTGTGGATCTCCACTGGTACACAGAGGATGCATAAGATCCAGCGATCTCATCCTGAGAGGTAGTAGATTATGAGCGGCAGCATCAGAACGCCCATAGCATGCGTTTTCCTTATCCCGGCAAGATGCGGGGAGAGGCCGATCAGTGTGGAGATGAGGAATATGAAGATGCCGAACGCTCCTGTGAAGATGAAGGCTATAAGGGCAAGCGACCCTAGAACGAAGATCGAGAGGTTCCTGTAATCGATCTTTGAGAGGAGAGTTCCAGCGATGCAGGCGAGCCATACTGTTGTCATGTACGATACGAGCGCTATGGCTGTCGCTATTACCATCATCGCATAGAGCTGGCCTCCATCGAGATCGATGAGCTCATTTACTGCTGCAGCAGCTCCGCTTCTCGGCCTGCCTATCACCACCAGAGCCACCATTGAGAGGAAGGCGCATGAGGTGTTGACACCTGAGACGGATACGAGGAACTCCCTCGCAGACTGATCCTCATCCTCGATGCCCCTTCCGAGCCTTGTGAGCATGGTTGCGACCGCGGGGGAGACCCCCGGGATCCAGGCGACCAGAGAGCCTGCTGCCCCTCCCATGATAATCGATCTCACGAGAGGCACCGCCGAGAGATCGAATCCCGTATCCCTCTGCTCTGCCATCTCCGTGGACGAGAATATGCTGAGGATCAGAGAGGATGCGCCGAAGATCCCGCTGAGCAGTGGTAGAAGCACATCCGGCTCAAGCCCCAGAGGAGATGAGAGGAGATCCTGGTTCTCAAACGCAAAGATCCCCAGTAGACCGCTCGTCAGGAAGACCGAGAGCGCAAGCGCCCGTTTCTTCATTGTTCTGTATGGGGCAGGGTCAATATCGCGCTCTTTCATTATCATAATGGCAGCTATGCTGAGCAGGATAACTCCTACCCATTCCATCAGCAGATCGTAGTATCTGCTGAATACCCAGGAGAGAGGTGGTACGAGCGACAGCGCGACCAGGACAGATCCGGCGGATCCTATGGCAGATAAACGCACAGCCTCTATGCCCCTGCCTCTCAGCATGAGCCTGTGGCCGGGCAGAACTGCGAGCACGGTATCAGAATCAGGAGCGCCCACGAATACCGTTGGTATGGCATCCAGGAACGTCTGGGATATGCTGGCGGCCAGGATCACCACAGCCACGTGGTAGGGGCTGAGGCCCAGCTTCATCATCGAAGGCGACGCCCCAAGGAGTATCGCGGCAAAGGTATTGACATGGAGCCCCGGTATAAGGCCGCTGATCACTCCAAGCAGGAAGCCAAATGCTGCGCAGGGCACAACGTAGGGGTCCAAGCTTATCACCATATCTTTCACGGAGATGGCAGAGCGTGCTGGCCGCTCGATATTTGAGCCGTTGGCTCTGGAGGCCGGCTGCGCTCCAGAGCATGAACTGCGATCGTTCCTGTGGCTGTCATGAGCGATTGGGGCTTCAGCCTCTGAGGGGGTTCCCCACATCGGATATCTGCAGGAATGGAATGTAAATGTCTCGGTTCAGCCATGCGATCCTGTGAATGAGGATTCACCGGTCCACCTTTGCCTCCAGAGTTTAGAGGCAGACAGGAGAGCATCAGTTCATGCTCACCACCATCTGCAGGGCATGCCTCTCCATATCTCCTCAAAACTGCTTGAACTCATCAAAACTTTCTAATATGAAATCTGCATCAGCTCTGCTGAGCATGCCTGATCCAGAGATCGATCGCGATCTAGCTTATCAGATACTGAACTCGCTCGGCCAGGGTGTTGCTGCGTCGAGGATTGTGGATGGCCGGTGGATCATCGAATACGCGAACCCGGCCCTCGCCAGCATGCTGGGAGATCAGTTGAGCGAGATAGTGGGAAGATCTTTTGAGGAGTTTCTGCATCCAGACGACATCCCCAGACTTCTGGAGAGCAGGGCGAAGAGGATCGAGGGGATCACAACCAGCTATGAGGTGAGGATTTCGCGAAAGGATGGCTCAGTTCTGCCAGTGCTCATCACGGGTGTCCCGAGGGTGGTTGATAACCAGATAGTCGGCGGCATACTGGTGATAACCGACCTCAGCGATTACTACTCGGTTTTGAGGCGGCTGAAGAGCTCCGAGCGCAGGCTCCTGGATATTCTGGAGTTCATGCCGGATCCTGCCTTCGGTATAGACATGGAAGGCAGGGTGATCTTCTGGAACAGAGCACTGGAGGATCTCACCGGAGTGAAGAAGGATCAGATGCTTGGAAAGGGCAATTACGAGTGCGCGATCCCGTTCTACGGCCGCAGAAGGCCGGTGCTTGCACACCTCGCGATAGGTGGATACGACGAATCTCTGCCAGAAGGTTACAGAAACCTCCGGAGAGAGGGGGATGTGCTCACCGCCGAGGTTTTCATACCCACGTTCGGCCGCGGGGGTGCGCATCTGTGGCTCAAGGCCGCACCCATATACAGCGCAGAGGGAACGGTCGAGGGTGCCATAGAGGTGATACGCGATATCACTGAGAATGTGAAGCGGGTGGATGAGCTGCGCTTGAGCGAGGCGCGGTACAGATCGATCGTGGAGGATATGCCGTTTCTCGTATGCCGCTTCGATCATGATGGCGTTCTCACTTTCGTCAACGAGAACTACTGCAGATACTTCGGGCTCGAAAGATCTGAGATCCTGGGCAGATCCTTCCTGGAGCTGATACCGGAGGATGATAGGGAGGCTGTATTGAGAAGGTTCAGGAGCCTAACGCCGGAGAGGCCGCATGTTACATACATCCACCGCGTGAAGAGGGGAGATGAGATCCGCTGGCAGCGGTGGACTGACAGGGCGATATTCGGCCAGGATGGAGCGGTTCTCGAGTACCAGTCTCTTGGAGAGGATATCACCGCTGAGAAGAATATGGAGGATGCTCTGAGGGAGAGCGAGCACAAATTCAGGGTGCTGGCCGAGCGCACAGCCGCTTGCATAACCATATTCAAAGACGAGCGGTTCTTGTACATCAACCATTCCGGGGAGCGCATTTGCGGTTACACGAGAGATGAACTCCTGGGGGAATCGATATGGAAGGTCGTCCACCCAGAGGATGCCATCTGGCTGAGGGAGATGTACTCAAGGATGGTGCGGGGAGAACCAACGCCTTCGAGATATGAGTTCAGGATCGTCACGAAGAGCGGAGAAGTGCGGTGGGTGGATTACGCCTCCGGCATCATACAGTTTGAGGGGGAGCCTGCGATAATTGGGACAAGTATCGATATCACGGAGAGAAGGCAGGCAGAGGAGGAGCTGAGGAGGCTCAAGGCCTCTTTAGAGGATATGGTGCGGGCTAGAACCGAGGAGCTCGAGAAGAGGAACGAGGAGATGGAGAGCTTTGTGTATACAGTATCCCATGATCTCAGAAGGCCGCTGATAACCATAAGCGGGCTTGCAGGCCTTGCAGAGCTCGATCTCGATAAAGGAGATGTGGAAAAGGCGAGGGAGAGCCTGAGGAAGATCGCGCGATCCGCGGAGAGCATGGACATGCTCCTGAGCGATATCCTGGAGCTCTCCAGGATAGGCCGTCTCGTAAATCCCCCTGAGGATGTGCCGTTTGAGCTTTTGGTAAAAGATGCGATCGATCAGCTCTCTGAGATGATCAGAAGTAGAGGCGCTGAGATAAAGGTGGCAGATGGTATGCCCACGGTTCGCGTCGATCGCATGAGAGTCGTCGAGGCGCTGGTCAATCTGATAGACAACAGCATAAAATATACAGGAAAAGATAAGAGGCCTGTTATTGAGATATTCTACAGAGATGGCGTCTTCTGCATCAGGGATAACGGCATCGGAATACCGGAGAAACAGAGGGTTAAGGTCTTCGAGCTCTTCTACAAGGTCGATCCGAAGAGCGATGGCACTGGTGTGGGGCTGACCATAGTCAAAAGGATCATCGAGTTCCATGGCGGGAGGATATGGGTGGAGTCAGACGGGTGCAGCTGGACAGCATTCTGCTTCACGCTACCGGTGGTCTCATGAGATAACACGTCTCATCGGAGGTGATTTGGATGAGGAGAATTGAAATCGATATACCTGCGCTGGGCAGGGCCATCGCGGAGCTCGACGATAGGAATCCGAGAACCGCTGAGGCTGTTTGGAATGCGCTGCCGATCGTGGGAAAGGCGATGCTCTGGGGCGAGGAGGTCTACTTCGAGACGCCTCTTGATTGCAAGGATGAAAACACCTCCCCCTCCGCGACCGCAGGCGATATCTCCTACTGGTCTCCAGGGAATGCGATATGCATCTTCTTCGGCAGTACACAGCCGTACTCGCCGGTGAACCACATCGGCAGGATCTCAGAGGGCCTCGGGATATTCTCTGATGTAATAGAGGGCGCTGAGATCGTGCTCAGAAGGGCCAGGTAGAGGCATCGAGAAACAGAGATGTGCGGCTGGGGGCGAGGTGCGCGGATCCGTGGCCGGGGAGTTCTGTTCGATGGTGCAGTTAGCACAGCAACCGGCGTCTGCACTACTCTAAATCCGGGGTCAGATACAGGCTGCCGGGCGCTGGTGAGACGATGGAGGAGGTCGAGAGGCAGCTCAATCTGATCCTCCTCGAGATCGCCAGTTTGAAATGATATGGGACTGCACCGAGAGGCTACGCGAAAAAGACCACCTCTCACCGCATCTCGCGGAGTATTCGCAGCATAATGAGCGAGCTGTCGTACTGGACCGCGCTGTGCACCACAACGGAGGAGTGTAGGGTGTCATCACAGCTCTATCCTGACGCCGAAGAGACGCTCGAACCTCTCGAGCTTTGCCCTCGCTCTGTAGAGGTTCTGGCGCACGTAGGGTCTGCCCTCCTGGAATGCGATCATATCCCTTATCTCAGCAGGGGTGAAGACCACCTCCAGGCGCTCCTGCGGCACCTCTGAAACCCTGAGCGAGGTTCTCGCAGGCGCGTGCCCCTCAGATGCCTCCACAACAAGCGGCATGTCCTCTATCCATGACCAGTCATCGGCGTAAACCATGAGCAGCGCTCTGGAGCAGCCACTGCATCTGGCCGCTACCATCCATCTGCCCGCGTGTTTGTAGTACCCGAGGCTCAGCAGATCGCCATCGCAGGCTGTGCAGATGCCCACTCGGTTCTGCGCTCTCGATACAGGCGATAGCTTCGTATCATCCAGCACGAGATCCGGATCTTTGAAGAGCATCAACTCGAAGCCAGCACCTCTTCCATGCTGTGGATTCCCGGCGGAGCCTTCACAACCCACCTTGCAGCCCTCAGGGCGCCTGTGGCGAAGGCTGATCTGCTGTGCGCCTGGTGCTTGATCTCTAGCCTCTCCCCCGGACCGGCAAAGAGCACGATGTGGTCTCCCACGATATCGCCTGCTCTTACAGCATGCACTCCGATCTCCTTGCCCCTCTCGCATATGCCCTCTCTGCCGTGGCGGATATCCTCTATCCCGAGAGAGCGTCTCAGTATCTCAACCGTCCTCATCGCGGTCCCGCTGGGAGCATCCCTCTTTTTCCGGTGGTGCGCCTCTATGATCTCCACATCGTAATCGCTGAGCGATCTGGCTGCAATCTCCACAAGCTTCCAGAAGATGTTGACCCCAAGGCTGAAGTTCGGCGAGATAACAGCAGCGATGCCTGCGCTCTTTATCGTATCCTCTATGATGGAGATCTGCTCCTCGGAGAAACCTGTCGTTCCGACGACAAGGGCCACTCTGTTCTCAGCAGCCGCGCGTATGTTCTCCAGAGCTGCGGATGGCACCGTGAAGTCGATCAGCACATTTGGTTGCGAATCCCTGAGAACCCTGCGCACGTCCCCTGCATCAGACACACGGAGATCTCCGAGCACAGGCTCTCCGATCCCAACGACATCGATCGCAGCCACGAGCCTCAGATCCTGGGAGCTCCTGATCTCATCGATTATGAGCGATCCCATTCTCCCCTTCGCCCCGGTTAAGGCAACATCTATCATCTCATATCGCCCGTAAGGTCTGACATCTTTGTGAGGATATCTTTGAGCTTCGCCTCGTTCTCCTCTGACATCGGAGCCAGCGGAAGCCTTAGGGGGCCTGCTGCCATCCCCATCATGCGGTATGCTGTCTTCACCGGTATCGGATTCGTCTCCAGGAACATCGCACGCACCAGAGGCGCAAGCCTGTAATGAAGCTCCCTTGCCCTTGCGATGTCACCATTGAGAAAAGCATCGACCATCGCGACGGTGGCGCGCGGGGCCACATTGGCGACCACGGAGACGACACCGGTTGCCCCAAGCGCCAGCATCGGCAGCGTGAGGTCGTCATCTCCCGAGAGCACCGAGAATTTCTTGCCCGATGTGAGCTCTATTATCCTCGAGACCTGCGTCAGGCTGCCGCTCGCCTCCTTCACAGCAACGATATTGCTGATCTCAGCTAGCCTGGCCACGACCTCGGGACGGAGCTCGACACCGGTCCTCTTCGGAACGTTGTAAAGAACTATGGGGATGTCAGCGGATTCAGCGATCTTCCTGAAATGCTCAAACAGACCCCTCTCGTTCGGACGGTTGTAGTATGGTGTTATGAGAAGAGCGGCATCTGCTCCGGCATCGGCAGCATGTCTTGTGAGATCTATCGCCTCTGATGTATTGTTGGATCCGGTCCCTGCCACGACAGGCACCTTCGAGCACTCTACCACTACCTCAACAACCCTCTTGTGCTCCTCATGGCTCAGGGTTGCGGACTCGCCGGTTGTGCCGCAGGGAACTATACCTGATATGCCTGTACTCGCAAGAGCCTCGACGTTTCTTCGCAGGCCATCCTCGTCCAGAGATCCATCGTCCTTGAAGGGGGTTATGATCGCGGGAAATACCCCTCTAAACATTGGACTCAACCTCTGCTCGCAGGCTCGCCTTCTGCTCAAGTATCCTCGTGATGTAACCAGCTATTCTGTTTCTTATCGCCTTGTTCTGCACGTTTGTGTAAGCAGTGACCTTTTCCTTGTTCTGCTCAAAATCAGTGGTGAACTCTCCCTCGTATGTGCTCATGAGCTTTTTTGCGAAGTTTTTGATATAGCTCGGCTTTACGCATCCCATCCAACTCACTCCAGACAGCGATCTTCTCCTACTATGAGGCCTCGATTTATATTTTCCTATCGTTTCTGGTGTGGCGTCAAGATAGGAGATCTGAGCTGAATGACTCCGCAGAGGCTGGTTATCTGGCGCCGCTATTTTGACGGGTCCGTCTCTTGAGCGCATTTGAGAGCATCACCGCTATGGTGGCCACAGAGACAGCGTCTCTGCCCAGAATGCGTATCATCGGCTCCTTTCCCATTCCTCCGGCATCCCAGATCAGATCAGGCACAGCACCCAGCCGCTCTATCGCCCTTGCCGTACCCCAGCTCATCGTGCTCTCGCCAGGTGGCTCCTCGCCTCTGTCGAAGCTCGATATCCTGAGACCCATGCGCGCGGCCTCTGAAAGGAGATCCTCACAAAGCTTGATGTTCATGGCTGCTCTGATCCCGGGATCGAAGCGCATCGCCGAGAGCACGATCCGCGCGATGTGCCTGCTCGCGCCGAACCTGATGCATCCGGAGACGTGAGCCCTCCTGCCTGCTCTCACTATCCTGCCCTCAACAGCTGCGACATCATTTTCTGAGAGGGCTCCGGGTATCGCCATTCCGATGTTCGATCCCACCTCAGGTATGAGCCCGACGAACATCTGCTCATCTCTGAGCATGGAGACCGCATGATCGAGAGAGGATACAACACGGAACCTCTCAGCATCCTCTCTGAGACTCGCCGCCTGATCCACAGGCGCAGCGCCGTGGCCGACAGGCCTGCTCCTCTCGATGGACTCTGCTGCGAAATCCTGCGCATGCCTTGCAGCCTCCTGCAGCCCCATCCCCATTGAGAGGTAGGCTGCCAGTGCGGCTGAATATGTGCATCCCACACCGTGGTTTCCGCCCGATCTCCTCCTGCCTGATATGCACACACTCTCATCTTTAGTAACAAGGAGATCCACACACTCATCCGCCGGCAGCCCTGCAGCCCTGCACTCCAGGTGACCGCCGGTCACCACAACAGCCCTTGCGCCCATCCCCAATATCCTCATGGCGGCCTCTCTCGCGCTCTCCAGGTCGCTGATCCTGACGCCTGTGATCGCCTCCGCCTCGAAGATGTTCGGCGTGACGACGGATGCCACCGGTATAAGCTTCTCCCTGAGGGCGATAAGAGCGCCATCTGCGATGAGCGATCCGCCGGCCTCAGCTGCAATTACCGGATCCACAACAACAGAGCAGTGCAGCGCACGTAGCCTCTCCGCAACCAGGGAGATCGCGTCCGGCGAGAAGAGCATCCCTGTCTTCGCCCAGGATATATCGAAGTCCTCAGCGACCGCATCCAGCTGGGATGCGATCATCTCCGCTGGTACAGGAAATACCCCACGGACGCCCAGGGTGTTCTGAGCAGTCACAGCGGTGATGACGCTCAAACCATGGACCCCCAGCGCTGCAAAGGTCTTCAGATCGGCCTGGATACCGGCTCCTCCACCTGAGTCAGAGCCGCCCACTGTGAGAACAGATCTCTCCATCTGTCAGGCTAACGTCTCCTCTCGACCGCGCGTATCACATCTTCCGGCAGACCGTACTTCCTCGCGAGCTTTATCGCCTTGGAGTACATCCCTGAGCTCACGTACATATCGAAAGCTGCCTGCGCAGCCTCCATCCTGAGCGTTATCGGTAGATCGAACTCCTCTGCGATCTTGGCGGCGTTCTTCAGCAGCCCGAAGTCCATGCTCTTCCTGAACGCCTTGGATGCCGCGTCCTGCACCATCTGCTTGGGGAGATCGAACTCCTTTGCGCATTTCGCAGCGGCCTTGTACTGCTCGCTGTCCATCTTCCTCTGGAAAGATCTCGCCGCGGCCTCCTTCACGATCTTGGGGTCTAGGCCGTACGTCTTGCCGAGCTCGGCCGCCACAGAGTACTCGCCGAGCTCTATGTTCTTCCTGAAGGCCGCCTCGACAGCATCCTGGAGCATATCGTTAGGCAGAGAGTACTGCTCCTTGATCCTGGCAGCCTCCTTGTAGCCACCACGAGCCATGCTCTCCTTGAAGAGCCTCAGGGCCTCCTCGAAAGACTCAGCCATATGTCACCTCTCTTTAGGTATTCGCGTAATGAGTATAAAAAACATGTTGGATCCTGGCTCAGAGCGAATCCTCTCTCAGAGATGTCACGAACGCGTACTGCGTTGTTGTGGGCAGCTTCCGCCTCAGCTCCCTCACGTCCGGGAGGTATATCACCATGCTCCTGCTCCCGATATCCCCGCGCTTGAGGTTGAGTATCTTGGAGACCGCCTCTATCTCAGCCTCCCCCTGTATCCTTGCGGATCCGCTTCCCAGCTCCGGGGACATCTCTATTAGAATTGGAAGCCTGATTCGCGACCACATGAATCTGGGAATAGAGTTAGATATGAGCTCGAGCTCGGGCCTGTCCATGATGTAGAACGTGTTGTCCTTGCCCTTTATCCCTGGCTTCTCCTCCTCCAGGAGCTCCGCTAGCGTCTTCCTCTTGGGAGGAAGGTGCTGGTTCATCGTCTGGATCGTCTTGATCAGTATCTTCCTGTCTGCCTGCGTGTACATTTCCTGTGTGTTTCTCTCTTGATGCTTTATATTACTTATCCTCTCTCCGGCTCTGCATGCTCCTGCTTCTTATCCGGCCCACCCGCTCGTTCAGCGCCTCTGCGAGCCTCGGATCGAGAGCGCCTGAGTAGAGGTCTATCCTTGCTGCAATGGCGAGCTTTGCTGCGAGCGCCCTCGCGATCCTGCCGCGCAGCCTTTTCGGGGATGACTGGATCAGGGGATGCCTGAATATGAGCCCGTGCTTCGGGGAAGGCGCCTTGCCCCTGAGGTGCCGGAAGAGGGCTCTCTCAGCGCCGATCACCTGTATCGTGGATGCGGGAAGCCTGGCGAGCCTCTCTAGGCCACCAGCCCTCGAGATCAGCCTGGCAGCCAGCACCGGACCGAGGATCGTGGAGAGGTTCGGCGCGATCTCCCTCGCTTTGGTCTCAAGAAGATCTTCGAGATCCTCTCTGGCTTTGATCAGATCAAGCAGGGATCTTGCCACGATACCAGTCCCCTCTCTATCGGAGAGAGCTCTCGCCAGCTCCTCTCCCCTGCACCTCATACCGTAAAAGAGAGACCACTCGTACAGCCGCTCCTCAAGAAGGTTTATCGCCACGTTCAGATCATCCAGAGACTCAACCATCTGGAGAAGATCCGACTGAGGGGAGCACATGCCCTCAAGCTGCCGCTTGACGAGGGCGATCGCGACGTCCCTTAGGCGCTGATTGTAATCAACATCATCACTCGCAAAGCCCAGCTCGATAGCAACAGCTCGTATGTCGATCTGGGGATCTGATGATGGCATCTCATGGGAGAGAAGACGCTCCACGCTCTCCTCTCTGTTGTACGCCCTCCTCTCAGATATGCTTCCGCACCAGATCTCCATGCTGACTCGCTCCCGCTCTGAAAACGGGCTTCTTATCACACGCTCCTCAGGATCTCTGCAGTCTCCTTCAGCTCATTCCTGAGCGATGCCATGATAGCCGAAGACTCCTGGAATCCCTCGAGGGCGTTGAAGAACCTGTCAACAGGGTCGCCTTTGTATGTCGGGACGAGAAATATGTGTGTATGCGGTATCCTCCTGCCCCTCGCATACATGGCCACGAAGTCCGGTCCAAAGGCTCTTTTGATCCTCTCAGATACCGACCGTGCGAGCCTGAAGAGGCTCGAGATCTCCTGCTCGTCGAGATCATGCCACCAAGGGACATGGCGCTTAGGTATCACCAAACAATGCCCCTTAGCGAGCGGGTTGATGTCCAGTATCGCCATGGAGAGCTCATCCTCATCTATGATATGTGCCGGCTCCTCTCCGCTGACAATTCTGCAAAAGACACAGCTCTCAGTCATTATTTCACGGTGGGATTTTAAGAAAAAGAGGTATAAAAATCTTCTAACCATCCGGGAAGATCACAATCTCTCAGCTCCATCTCCTTTTGCCGGCGTAGCTGGCGGAGCTGCCGAGTGCCTCCTGGATTCTAAGCAGCTGGTTGTACTTAGCGTTCCGCTCGCTCCTTGCAGGGGCACCTGTCTTGAGTAGCTCAGCGCCTATCGCCACCGATACATCCGCAAGCGCGCTGTCCTCAGTCTCAGCAGATCTGTGGCTCACCATCACCTTGAAGCTGTTCCTGTATGCGAGCGTGGCTGCATCAAAGGCCTCAGAGACCGTGCCTATCTGGTTGAGCTTGAGCAGAAGCGCGTTCGTGGCTCTCATCCTTATGCCCTTCTCGATCCTCGCGATGTTCGTCACGTAGAGGTCATCCCCCACGATTATAGTATTTGGCAGTTTCCTCGTGAGCTCCGCGAAGTCCTCGAAGGCGTTCTCCTCGAATGGGTCCTCGATTAGAACGATCGGGTAGGTCTTTACGAGATCCACGTACAGATCAATCAGCTCCCCTGGCGAGAGCCTGTCGTTATCTATGGAATAGCCTCCGTCCAGGTAAAAGCTGGAGGCTGCAGGATCTATCGCGAGCTTGATCTCCTCCGTGTATCCGGTGACGTCCAGTGCAGCCATTATGGCATCGAGCGCATCTCTGGTCTTCGATATCGGAGGAGCGTAGCCCCCTTCGAAGCCGACGTTTGTTGCGACATTGCCGTATTTTCCTCTGAGTATCCTTCCCAGGGCGTGGTACGTCTCGGCCGCCATTCTGAGCGCCTCGCTGAAGCTCTCCGCGCCCCAAGGCTCTATCATGAACTCCTGTATGGACAGATCGTTTCCGGCGTGCTTCCCTCCGTTGAGCACGTTCAATGAAGGCACCGGCAGCCTTGTGGCTGATACGCCGCCCAGGTATCTGTAGAGTGGAATGCCCAGGGAGCTCGCAGCAGCCTTGGCCACAGCCAGAGATACCCCAAGTATCGAGTTCGCGCCCAGATTCGACTTGTTCGGAGTCCCGTCCATCTCCATCATGATCTGATCGATGCCCCTCTGGTCGGTCACATCCAGACCGATGAGCTTGGGCGCGATGACCTCATTGACGTTACTGACAGCTTTCAGCACGCCCTTTCCATCGTACCTCTCCCCACCATCTCTCAGCTCCAGCGCCTCGTATGTGCCTGTTGATGCCCCTGATGGCACCGCTGCTCTTCCGAAACCGCAGCATGTCCAGACGTCAACCTCTATAGTGGGATTGCCGCGAGAGTCAAGTATCTCTCTCGCATGGATCTTCTCGATCTCAAGTGTCATAATTACCACGGCCAGGAGTCTGTGCGGGATTTATTTAAGTCTGATGTGATAGGTGGTGCTCAATCTGACGAACGATTAACGACAGATGTCGAGATAGGTTCATGTAGGTGTACTGAAAAGTACTGATCGCCTGTGGAATGAGGAATGCAAGATGATCGGCAGAACGATAGCTATCATCATTTTCATCACGGCCGTGTTCGCGGCATCAGGCGCTGATGTTGGAAAGGATCGACCGATTGCTGTTTACACGGGATCCGGACAGGAGCAGCCTGATATCGACGGACATATAGTGGTCTGGGCAGACGAGAGGAGCGGGAACTTCGATATCTTCATGTACGACCTGGAGATAGGCGCTGAGCGGTGGGTCTGCATCGACCCATTCATCCAGATCAACCCTGCAGTATCTGGCGACAGAATAGTCTGGCAGGATATGCGAAGCGGCAACGCTGACATATACCTCTACGATGTGAAGAATCGAGTCGAGCAGATTGTCTGTGGCGATAACGGCAACCAGACAGATCCTGATATCGATGGCGATACGGTCGTCTGGAGCGATGACAGGGACGGCGACTGGAACATCTATCTAAAGGATCTCTCAACAAACCAGCAGAAGCGTGTGGTCTCAGCTCCCAAGGACCAGATCACCCCCAAGGTGAGCGGGAGCCGCGTGGTCTGGGCGGACGAGAGGAGCGGGAACTTCGATATCTACATGTACGATATCAAAAGCGGATCGGAGAGAGCGATCTGCACCGCAGCCGGCGACCAGACGCTTCCGGCGATCGATGGAGATATCATCGCGTGGGCAGACAACAGATCCGGCGAGATGGATGTCGCTTTCTTTGATCTATCCTCAGGGAAGGAGACCGTCCTGGCGAGGCCCGGCATCCAGACAGCACCATCTGTCTGGAGAAGAAACATCACGTGGCAGAACAACGGGAGTGAGATTGTTCTCTACAACATAGACACTCGCGATGAAACAGTTCTCATCAGAGGTCCAATAGTTATGGAGCCGGCGATCAGTGACCGTGGGGTTGTATGGACAGACTACAGGCAGGGTATCCAGGATCCTGATATCTACATGTGGGACAGGACGATACTGCCGGATCTGCCCGTGACCCAAGGCATGTTCAATCACACGAATCCGGCGGTCTTCAGCGACAGGGTTGTGTGGACGGATGACAGGACAGGGCACTATCAGGTTTACATGATGAACCTCACGACCGGAGAGGAGATCAGGATCACAAACGATGAGATCGACCATAGCAGCCCTGATATCTCCGGGGATTATGTGATATACACAGACAAGAGAAACGGCAACCTGGATGTTTTTCTGTACGACCTCAGGGCCGGGAAGGAGCGACTGCTCTCGAAAGACCCCGCTGATCAGAGATATTCGATGATCGACGGTAGATATGTTGTCTGGATGGACAACAGGACAGGGAGCGATCAGCTATACGTCTACGACATCCTCCAGGGGTCTGAGAGGCAGATAACAACACAGCAGCAGGCTCAGCTGATGTCACCTGTCATTTCGGGCGACAGGATCGTGTGGGCTGACAGGAGGTCCGGGAAGTGGGATATCTACATGTACAACCTGACGACCGGCAGGGAGACTCCGATATGCACAAATCCCGCGAACCAGGTGCAGCCCTGGATTCACGGGGATACCATTGTATGGGCTGATGGAAGGAACGCGCCCAATGCTAGCATCCGGAACTGGGACATTTACTCATACAATCTGACAACAGGCAGGGAGACCCCGATATGCACAAACGGCTACAACCAGGGCGCGCCCTGTGTGTACGGCAGGTATGTTGCATGGCTCGATGAGAGGGGAGGGGCGGCTGACATATATCTGTACGACCTGGAGAAGGGCATAGAGGTGCCTGTCTCGACGCTGCCCATGTATCAGACGCCGAGCGATGGTAAGGGCGATCCATACAGGGTGAAGCCCATAGCCTCAAGCAGGATGCTGAGCGATAAGTACATCGTGTGGACGGACGACAGCTCTGGAAGGCCGCAGATAAGAGCCAGATCCCCACTCTGGGAGCCGCTTCTGTGGCTGAGCACAGATTTCCCATCGACAAATGGCAGTCTGATGGTCTGGTCTGATAACAGGCGTGGCGACTGGGACATCTACGGCTTCGATTTCTTCACGCGATCCGAGATACCGATAGTGAGAGCTGACGGGGATCAGCTTTACCCGAGGGCCTCCGGCCAGAATGTCGTCTGGTCGGATTATCGCTCAGGCAACTCGGATGTTTACATGATAAACATGAGTACAGAAGAGATCACAGCTGTCGCGACCGGTCCTGGCGATCAGGTGTGGGCCGATGTATCCGGGGACAGAATAGTCTGGATGGACAACTCATCAGGAAACTGGGATGTTGTGCTCTACAACATCTCCAGCGGCATCGCAGAGCCTCTGCGCAAGCCGGGCGACCAGATGTATCCGAAGATCTCGGGGAGCCTGATCGCATGGCAGGATAACAGAAACGGTGAATGGGATGTTTACGTGTACGATCTCAGGACCGGCAACGAGACGAAGCTGACTGGCGATGGCGACCAGCTCTTCCCGGATGTCGCTGGAAATACGATCGTCTGGGAGGATCGGACCAACGGCGACATCGCCTACTACATCTACGATAAGAAATGGAGCAAGAGGTATCCTCGGCCCGGAATGCAGACATCCCCCGCTGTTTCAGGAAAGTACATAGCATATGTCGATGATGACGGATCCCTGCGGAGGCTGGATGTGACGACGTGGAAGGACGATCTGATCGCATCAGGACCGGGCCAGCTCAAGCCGGACATGGACCAGAAGCTGGTGTGGCTGGACGCGCTGAGGGGCAAGCCGAGATACGAGAGTCTTGGGGGGCAGATAAGCGTTGTGTGCAGAGCTCCTGGTGAGCAGAGCATGCCAGCGGTGAGCGGAAACTTTGTTGTCTGGATGGACAACCGGACGGGCAATCCTGATATCTACGTCTACGATCTATTCAGAAACGTTGAGATCCCTCTGGCTGGAGGCCCGCTCTACGATATGTACCCCGACATAAGGGGCACTGTGATAGCATGGGTCGGCCAGAACCCGCAGCACGACAACTGGGCGGTCAGAACATTCGATGTGATAACGGCGAACAGATCACAGCTCACAGGCGCTGAGTTCTTCACCCCATCCCCGATATCCATCGGGGACAAATACCTCGTCTGGCAGGATCTATCATTCGCAGGCTGGAGGCTCTACAAGAAACTGGTATACGGAGGCACGGAGCCTGTCGAGGCGATACCCCCGAGCGGAACGAATCCAAGAACTGCAGGAGATATCGTAGTTTACCAGGACAACAAGGACGGTAACTGGAACGTCTACATCTGGAAGGGGCAGCAGAAGACCCCTGTGACAGCAGATCCGGCGGATCAGATCAACCCTGTGACGGATGGATACATCGTCGTGTACCAGGACAACAGGAACGGCAACTGGGACATCTACGCGTTCGATACGAATACGAGCAAGGAGATCAGGATAACATCCGATCCGAGCGATCAGACGAATCCGGATATCGAGAGCGGAGTGATCGTCTGGCAGGACAGGAGGAATGGAGACTGGGACATATATGCATTCGATCTCTCCACGGGTCGAGAGATCCCTATATGCATAGCTCCGGGAGATCAGACAAGGCCGCGCATAGGGAGCAGGAAGATAGTATGGGAGGACAGCCGCAGCGGAGACAAGGACATCTACATCTACGACAGCTACTCACCATGAGCGCGCTCATGGTGAGTGCGCTCACCTCCATGTCTGTTTAGCAGGGACTGAAAAGAAACTCCACCGATCCCAGGAACTCTTCAACCATGATCTCCTGTAATTCTAGGAGATCAACCACTTTTTAGTCGTGGGCTTGAGATCTCGAGTGGATCTTAGATGATGCCCTGGGTCATTTGCTCTGGGTTCAGAGATGCAGGTGCTGCCCAGATTTATCTTTAAGAGTGGGCGAAGCGAGAGGACTCGTTCAGGGCGGGGAGCTTTCACCCACCTGCTGAGGGTTAGGAAGCTGGGATCTCAGGTTTATGTAGAGGAACTTCCTGCCTCTATTTCCCCCTCCATCTCAAGGCAGCTTCTCCTTAACCTCTCTATCTCATCTTCATTCGCATTCCAGTAGCCTCTCCTGTAAGCTTCCATCAGCCACTCACCTATCTTCACAGCAGCATACCGGTTGTTCTCGAGCAGTCTGTTCCTTGTGACCTCATCAAAGATGTACCGCTCAGCGATCGATGACCATATCCAGCTCTCTACGGAGTGTGTTGTGGCAGCAAGACCGAGTATGTTCTCTATGCGATCCGCGATCTTCTGAGCTCCGTGGAACCTGTGGGCGAGCATACCATCAATCCATCTGGGATTGAGAAGCCTGGTGCGCACCCCCATCTCCACAGTGGACCGGATATCCTCAGTTCTTATGATCTCTCCTGTGGTGTCTGAAACGAGCATCAACGGATCCCTGCCTCTGGCAGACCTGATAGCGCTTGAGAGCCCGCCGAAGAACTCGAAGTAGTGGTCGAGATCTACAAACTCCCAGTCGTGGGAATCCCTGATTTGAGATACCAGATCCACCCTGGAGATGTTGCTCCTGTATAGGTCGAGCTGCTGCTGAGCATGCACTCCTTCTGTGTATATATGGCTCATAGAGCTCGCATAAACCTCAGCGAGTTCCTCCTCACTGCGCCAGACCGAGTCTTCGATGAGCGGAAGCATCCTCGTTCCGTACTCCCCAGCCCTCGGGCCGAACATCCTCCCCTTCGCAAGTAGGTTTGCCTGACTCTCCTCAACCCCTTTTTGGAGCAGGCTGTTCATGTTCTCGAGCGTGTGCCTTCTCACGTAATTCATATCCAGCGGCTCATCGAGCGAGCTCACGAGAGCAAACGCCCTGTCGAGAAGCTGCACCACGTTTGGAAACATGTCCCTGAAGAACCCGCAGATGTTGACCAGGCAGTCCACCCTGGGCCTTCCGAGCTCCTCTAGAGTCAACGGGATGAGCCTGACAGCCATCGATCCCGGATCTCGCTCCAGGCGCAAGCCCAGATATCTCAGAATCTGCCCGATCGTCTCGCCTCCGGTCTTCGTGGTCTCGAATCCCCAGAGTATCACCCCTACCATCTTGGGATAGGAGTTGGTTCTATTCAGGCAGGCCCGGATGGTGTTCTCTGCGATTTCTTCTCCCCTTTTAATTGCATCTGATGTCGGTATACGGACCGGATCGAACTGGACGAGATTTCTCCCTGTGGGCAGGGCATGAGGTGATCTGATGATATCTCCGCCGATGGATGGCTCGATGAACCTGCCATCAAGCCCTCTGAGGAAGTTCTCGATCTCCATGTGATTGTCGGAGTATCTCCTGGCAGTCTCCAGACCGTACCTGAGCGTCTTTTTCATCTCGTTTTTCAGTTCTCCTTTGATCTCGACTGGATAGCTCTCCCTGGAACCTTCCATTGCAATGTTTATGATCTCAGAGCAGATCCTGTCGATCTCGTTGATCTCACGAGACCGATTTTTCAGAAGCTCCCTGTAATCCCTCCCCAGTGCTTCTGCAACTATGCTGTTCAGGGACCTCACACCATCTCTGTCGTATCTGAGAAGCATCTGCACGAAATTCTTCAGATCTTCATGGCTGCAGCTCTCCCCCAGAACATGAAGGCCTCTGGGCATGATCCTTCTCTTCATCTCGTACAGGATATCCTGTATCTCATCGACGCTATTCGCTCTGATATTCAGCCTCCCAGCCCTCTCGAAGATGCGTTCTCTGAGCCGTTCCGCTCTGCCAGTATCATATGTAACTGCCTGGCTGTGCTCATCTATGAGCTCTTCAAGATCCACATAGCCCTCGTACAGGCCGGCATCAGTGTAGGGAGGGGAGTTGTAGCTGATGGTTGTGGCGTATAGCCTTCTTTTGGCGATCACGACCTCAGAGGTGTTGACGACATGGTAGAAGTATAGGTTTGGCATATCCCCGATGAGCATATCGGGATAGCACCTTGAGCTCAGAGCAAGCTCCTTGCCCTTCATGAACTCAGCGAGCCCATGTGTCCCAACGTGGACGACCGCATCAGCCCTCCATATCCTCTGGAGCCAGTGGTAGAATGCGATGTACTGGTGATGAGGTGGCTTTGTTTTATCGTGCGCCGCATCCCTCACATCTGCGTCTCTGAGAGGCGGGCGCGATGGCTGCACCCCGATAAAGACTTTTCCGAGATCGAGACCTGGTATGAGTATCTTCCCATCGGAGACCATCACATCGCCTGGAGGCTCTCCCCAGAATTCCACGATCTCTTTCTGCAGATCCTCTGGAAGGGATCTGAATACCTGCATGTATTCCTCAAGGCTCAAAGATGGACATTCTTTCAGGGTTGTCTCTGCGTGGAGCCATTTCCCCGTGTTCACGGCTGCCATATCATAAAAAAGAGTGTCCAGCTCCTTATCGGGCATGCTAAGAGTGTACCCGGCATCTCTCATTGCCTGCAGCAACCGCTTCAGGCTGGCGAAGACATCGAGGTAAGATGCTCTTCCGAGGTTCTCCTCTCCCGGAGGGTAGTTGTAAATTATCAGTGCGATCCGCTTTCTTGCATTCTCCTCTCTCCTGAGATGTATCCACCTGCGTATCCTGGAGGATATTCTGGAGATGCGCTCATCGATTGCAGCCACCTCACGGACATCCATATCATCGATCTTGAAGGAGCGGATGCCGCAGCATGGTATCGGCTCTATGCACCCATCCAGCTCAGGCCATATGACAGCCATTATCGACTCTGTTGGGGATAAACCTGCCTCAGATCTCTCCCAGTCATCGATGCAGCTCTGGTACATCGATACGGGCGCGAACACAGGGACGTCGAGCTCCTTGAGAAGTTTTTTCGTGAGCTCCGGATCGCCTCCCAGAGGCCCACCATTTATGCGGAACCACGTGAGGTTTATCATCGCATCTATCACAGACGCATCTCTCAGAAAGAAACTCCGGATCGCCCTCAGGTTGTGGATGCCATCTGAGAATACAGGTATGATGTTCACATCACCAAGCGCTTCATCAAGAGCCTTGAGCACGGGAAGACACTGATCGAAGTGCATGTTTCCGTAGAAAAGAACACCTATGCTGGCTCTCTCCGGGTCCAGATGGGGCAGAAGCGCATCCAGAGAATCCAGAAACATTCCCCTGTGATATATCCCATACTCAGGAAATGGCACAGGATCTGCAGCTCGGGGAAGATCGCATCCGAGATACTCCCTGAGAAGCAGGATGAGAAGATTCTTGAGGTTCTCAGGACCGCCATACCTCCAGTACTTCGCGATCTTTATGTAGTTGCTCGCATCCCTCACAGGTCCGAGCGGGGCGACCCTCCCTGCGGTCTCAACTATTCCCTGGATTCTCTTGATCTTCTCCCAGATCTCCTCAGGGTCTCTGACCTCTCCTGCCTTCAGTCTTTTGGCCACTGAAGATCCGCGAAAGGATCCTAGCCTGGTGATGGACATCATTCTTCCTATGGGGCTGACGAGGTTAACAACGATGTTATCTCCATCTTTCAGCGTTTCGTAAACGATCTCCTCTGCTCTGCAACTGCCCCTTATATCGACCAGCACAGCATCAGATGACCTTAGATCCTCGGAGAACGTCTCAAAATCAAAACAGAAATCAAACTGCTCAGGGTAGTAGACCCTGAGCTCAAGTGGAATTGCGTACGTGTCTTTGATGTTACGGCCTGCCGACACCAGAGCAGAGCTGTGAACGGTTGAGATGCATGTGATCTTCATCGCAGCCCCTCGGACCCTCAAGGCTCTGGGTAGATCAGAGCGCCACGTTTACTCAGATCGTAATCGAGATGCTGGAACTCTGAGAGGTATCTCTGATGCAATGCTCTCGGATCCACATCTGAAAACACATCAGGATGAAGTATCTTCGCGAGATACGCGAGGCCTATGAAATGCCTGCAGCCGCTGTATGGCAGATAGGTCCAGAATGGAGATGCCATGACAAAGACCCTGCCGTCCCTGACCGCAGTGACGTTCTGCAGCTCAGGTCGTCCCATTATCTCGTCCCTTACGGACTTCAGCTTTGTAATCCCATTTGCATCCATTGCGTCGTAGTCCTCATCATAGACAAGTCTTATTATGACATCCGGATTCGCCGCTATCACTGTCTCCGGAGAGATCTCCCCTCCTGTCCTGCCGGTGATTATGCTCTTCCCACCAGCCATCTCGACCGGCATTGCATCGAGAATTGGGTTGTTTGACACCCTGTAGGGTCCGTACTCCACATACACCTTCGGTCTGTTCTCGTCAGCTATTCCTTTCGTCCTCCCTATCACGGATCCGAGAACACTCTCATAGAAAGCACGGAACCTGGCGGACTCATTCTCTCTCTCCAGGAGTCTGCCGAGCCTTTCGATCTCCTCTGAATATGAGTCGGGTCGGCTGCATGCCATACAGAAGATCTTTATACCTGTGCCGTTGAGCCTCTCCAGCACAGTCTGAAGGTAGTTCTGGCCGGTTGGGCCGGGCCCAGGATGCACGAGCAGAAGATCTGGATGTATCTGGAGTATCTTCTCGAGATCAGGCTCGTAGAAGTGGCCTATCGTTGGCAGGTCATGGTACTCCTGGAAAATGGAGTATTTCTCTATGTCTGAGGGTGCAGCAACCACCATATCCCGCGGCACACCGATCGATCTCAGCGTCTCCATCTGGTGGGATACCGTGCAGGCAATGGACCTCACAGGTCTGTAAAGGGTCACATTTCTCCCGACAGAATCCACCACGCTCAGGGGATATCTCTCATGAATATGCCTTATCTCCGCAAGCGCATCTGATGAGATCTCGCCTTTAGCGTGCGACTCCTCTGCGATCTTCAGCTCATCAGCCGAGACCAGCATATCGCCGTTCAGATCTCCAGGCACGTGATCGAAAGCAAGCGCCGGGATGCTGGTAAGAACAGCCAATAATGCCATTAAGGCAATTGATCTGTGCACAACAACCACCATAGTATTATTATACTATTATTTAGTATTATTCAATTTGTCTATGATCTTGGCTCTTAATATTTAAGAATTACGAGCTTCAATAGTCATACACTTATTATCAGATTTAATTTCAAACATTTAACAAATAAGCTGGACCTGTTGTCTCAAAAGTTTGATGTGGCAGGTGAACCGAGTGCTTCAGCGGACAATCTTAACGATTATCTGGATAACTTCAGACAAATTTCCTTGGATCATCTCGCGATTATCGAATATCCGGATCGTGCAGAGATCTGTATCGAGCAGATCAAGATCCTTGGACTCCCGTTTACAATGAAATAGCTTAATTGGTATCATGAATTTTAACAGATCATTGTTGTGTTGGATTACTTTTTCAGAATTCCATCTCTAGGCATCGATTTTTGGCTAATTTTCATCTTTACCCCTAAGGGCCTTCGGTTACGAATTTTAGGACTTATCCAACACAGCACAAATCATTGCACTCTGCAACTAGATCATGGATCACTTTCATCTTTTGGGCACGTCTTTTATTACATGTGCCGTTCTCATCACTCTGCTGCAGAGAGTATCTCCTCCAATAGTCTGCGCCCATCCTCAGTGGTGAAGAGCGGGAGATCCCAATCCTCGATAATGCCTGAGCTCGATCTGTATATCATAACCCCTCTTCTCTCCCAGGCCGGGGTCCTGGCGAGATTCACGCCGCGCTGAAAGAGCATCTCGTGTATATCGCTCTCTCTCATGTTGCGGAGCGACTCCATCGCATCGGCATGGCTCTTCCCCTCATCGACAAGAGCGTAGAAACCGTATGAGAAGACGTGGTTCCGCCAGGCCTCGGCCTGCGACTCCTGGAGGTAACTGAGTATCTCCTCCCTGCAGACAGGTATCACCCTCGCATCCATCGAGACAACCCTGCCGAGGGAGATGGAGAGCGATGATGAGATGTAAGATGCTGTAACAGAGTCGAGCTTCTCGAGCCTGCCCCTGAAAGGCTCGTCCAGGAAGAGAAGGTTGACCTCATCGGAGAACGTGTAAGCGAGTATCGGGGCCAGGCCGGAGCTCTCCATGAATGTCTTCGCAGCAGAGACGATCGATCGCGCAAATACAAGGTCATATGGTTTGCTGAAGTCCCGGAGCATCCTCCCGAACCCGCGGCCGTCCGCGCGGACAAAAAATGGGGAACGAACACGAAGCTCTGAGAATATCGCCCCGTTCCTGCAGCCGCTTCTGGTCATGCTACTCTCTGGGAGGAGCATCTTTGTTCGCGATGGCCCTCTTTGTATGCCTCATTATGATTATGTCTCCAACTGCGGTGATCCATCTGAACGGCACTATGATTCCCTTGCCCTTGAGATCAAAGAGCTCCCTGTTGAGGGACCCGACAGCGATGCCGCTCAGGGTGCCGCCATCAGCGTCCAGAACAGCATCCTCAACCTTGCCAACAAACACGCCGCGATCGGTGTAGACCTCCAGGCCCAATATCGATGAGATCTCTGCATCCATGCAGATCGCCAGTGCTATTTAGATCATGTATAATATAAAGATTACATCGGGCGTGGTCTACAAACCGAGAAACTTATTATGAGTACAAGCTCACACTGCTACTGCGATATCAAGAACTGGAAATACCTTCCTCGCGTACCTCTTCAGCTCCTCCTCGCATTCCTCCCACGAAACGTCAATACCAAGATCATGCATGATCTCATCAAGCTGCGATTTGACCTCCTCCCAGGTGTATTTCTTCTCAGCTCTGCAGAGGTATGTCAGGAGGAAAAGCGTTGGAATGAATATCTCCCTGAACTCCTCTCTCACAAACCTCATGAAGCGCTCATTCGGGTCTCTGTACCTGTAGCTCTTCAGCTCCTCAAGGATCTGATACTGCGACTGGCAGGGATTTATATATGGATCTGTGAGCCTGACGCCTGAAAGCTCGCTCAGCTTATCGTAGATCTCAGACATGAGCCTATCGACGTACTGTTTATCGTATGCGCTGTCTCCGAGCTCTGCGATCAGTTTGTAGGCAACAAGCCTGCATCTAAGAAGTTGTATCCTGGCCTCCTCCAGGGGGAGGTTTCTGTGGATGCGACGCAGATGCTCCTCAAGATGCGCAAGCCTTGTGCGCGGGTCGAATCTCACAAAGCTGGACATCAAAACATCCTCAGAATGAGTATGACCTCATGGGTGATAACCTTTCCGCATTATAAAGAGCTGATGAAGAGGATGAAATTAAACAAAAGACAAAGTAGTTATTATTGAGAGTTGGCAGCGACCTGCATTTTCCGAGGGCTCGCGCACCTCAGTACAGTGCAGGACGTGGGCGGGCTTATCTTCTGAGTTCGGGATGGGTTCAGGAGTTTCCCCGCCGCTATGGCCG
>NZ_JANIHG010000026.1 GCF_024518575.1 Methanothrix sp.
AAATGTGATGTAACAAATGTATAAATCATAGCTAAAGACGTATCAAGTGGATCCGATGAGCCTGATGAATTTGATTCAGGGGAGGGTGAGAAGAAAATTAGAACTTCTAGTTCAGCTGAGATCACAGTTGAGGAGTACTGGCAGGCCTTCTACGTGAATAACAAAGTGCTATTCTATCAAGGAAAGGGAATAGGTGGTGCAGAACTTTTTGATAATAATGGAGATATATCCACGACAAAGGAGGATTCCTGGAAGTTTTCCCGAAATAGCAGCTACCGAGCCGGTGTTTCTAGGACACTAGTGAAAGCTACACTTAAGCCGGGAAACATCAATGTGGACCGTCAGAACAGATCAACCAATTTCAAGCTGGGGATGTCCTCTATTGGAGTACTTACACACGTGGGGGTCATGCGGGAGGAGGAAAGCCGGAAATACGGCCGCGTCTCGGACGATATAGCCATCTCCGAGGACTACATGGGCCAGCACACGATAACCCTGAACATCACGATGGGTCAGAGCTTTAGGCAGCCTGATCTCACCGACCTACCATGGCTCGAGTGCTGCTTCGGCGGCGATATCGAGGGCGGGTCTGACAGCTGGAGGCCGCCTCAGTGGGATGGGAGCAGGGCATCGAGCGATCGCATCTTCAGCGCTGAGCCCTGATCAAGGCTGTAGCTCTCTGTCAGATGCACTCCTGTGCAGATCTTCCGGATGGTTGAGCTCTGACTTTGCTGTACAGCAGCATCGCGCATCCTTTCGGATCCTATGCTGTGTTGAATAATTAAGAGCTCTAAGGTCGAGAGCTATTGATTTTTACTAGGATTGCAATTCGTATGAATCCAGCCTATGCTATCGGATTCTCAAACATTATTCAACACAGCAGGATCCTGGGAATGTATTAATATACATCCTCTCAGACCTTGATCACATGATAGAGATTACAGATGCGGCCGCGATGGTCATGAAGGATCATCTCGTTCCGGGGAAGGTCGTGAGGATGTTTCTTGCAGCTATTGACGAGACCGGCGCGAACTACGGGCTCGCGGTGACTGATCCATATGAGAACGATGTCCTATTCGAGAGCAACGGGATAACGATACACATGAGCCCTGAGGATGCTGAGATCCTGAGCGAGACGATAATCGACTTCATCGACGACCCGGATATGGGCAGGGGCTTCATAATCTACGGGCCTGGCGACGAGTCCTGCGGATGCGGCCATCACGAACATGATCACGGCTGCGGATGCCACTGATCTGTGAGTCGTCTGCTCCGGGGCGATAAGCATGAGCGCTCTTGTCACCGGAGGTGCTGGATTCATAGGCTCCAACCTGGTCGAGGAGCTTCTCAGAGAAGGAGAGGATGTCATAGTTCTCGATAACCTCCACACAGGCAGCCTGAGGAACCTCGATGGTCTGGATGTGGAGATCGTTATGATGAGCTGCAACGACATCCCGCGCCTTGATGTTAACGCTGATATGATTTTTCATCTGGGAATACCATCATCATCTCCGATGTACAAGGAGAACCCGTTCCTCCTGGGCGAGGCGCTGAACGGTTTCATCGCAGTGATGGAGCTCGCGCGGAGGTGCTGCGCCAGGGTCGTCTACGCATCCACCTCCTCCCTTTACAACGGCCTGGAGCCGCCGCATCGCGAGGATATGACGATAAGGGTGACGGATTACTACACAGAGGCCAGGCTCGCGATGGAGCGGATCGCCGAGCTCTACAGGAAGCTTTACGGCGTCAGCTCCCTGGGAATGAGGTTCTTCTCCGTTTACGGCCCGAAAGAGGAGTCGAAGGGGCGGTACGCGAACATGGTCACCCAGTTCCTGTGGGGGATGATGAAGGGCGAGGCGCCTGTGATCTACGGAGACGGCTCCCAGACCAGGGACTTCATATACGTGAAGGATGTCGTGCGCGCCCTGATGCTCGCTATGGACTCAGATTACAGCGGAGTTCTCAACGTCGGCACCGGCAGGGCCCACAGCTTCAACAATGTGGTGCGAACCCTGAGCAGGAGGCTCGGAGTTGAGATGAGGCCGAGGTACATTGAGAATCCGATAAGGAACTACGTGCAGCACACCCTGGCTGACACCAGAGCTGCCAGGGAGATTCTCGGGTTCCAGGCGGAGCACGACCTGGAGAGCGGGATCGCCGAGCTGATCAGATACTACAGAGCGTCAGCAACTCCGGCCTAAAGACCGGAGTTTGCGCTCTGAAATCTGCAGCTCACAGGCCTTCGGGGCGGGTGATGAAGAGGTCCCCGAAGAGCTGCTCCTGCTCGAGCCATATCTGCTTCCTCTGAGCCATGAAGAGCAGCGCAAGGTAGTTCATTATCCTGTCGCCCTCGATATCCTTGAGCTCGACCCTCTCCTTTATGCTCAGCATATCCTCTATCACAGGGGATAGCATCTTTATCCTCTCCTCGACGCCCTCCTCGTGGGAGAGGTCAAGTATCTCATCCTCAGGCTCCTCGAGTCGCTGGCGTATCGCCCTCTTCCTTCCGATCATCTCGGCCTTTTTGAGCTCCGCTATCAGCTCGTCAAGTGTGACAGGTCGCCTGGTGCGGCGGCGCACAGGCGGCTGGGGGAGTGTGTACGCCATCTCCTCCGCGGTCTCCACAGGAGCCTCCGCTATCTCCTCCTCTTCCTCCTGTTCCTCCATCGCGTCGGACTTCATTCTGAGGAGGATCGCGGCGTAAAGAAGTGTCCTGGCAGGTATCCGCAGATCCCTCTGCGCCAGCGACTCGACGTACTCCAGGAACCTCTCGGTGGTCCTGACTATATCCACATCCCAGGGGTCGAGCTCTCCCCTCCTGGCAAGCTCGACCAGCACCTCGGCCGGGTCGCTCATCTCCAGACCCGCGTACGAATCAGGGTTCAGCTCAGACATATGCCGGTCACGCTGCTGATGTTCTTATCCTGCATTGAGACTCCGATCGTGTAGCTGGCCTGCTGTATCATGGGGCGCCTCAGCGAGACCACTATGAACTGCGCATCCCTGGAGATCCTCCTGATGAGCTTCGCCACGCGCTCCACGTTCGCCCCATCAAGGAACATGTCGATCTCGTCCATGGCATAGAACGGGGCAGGCCTGAACCTCTGGATTGCGAATATCAAAGAGAGCGCGGTGAGGCTCTTCTCCCCACCAGACATCGCCTCAAGCCTGTGGAAGACCTTGCCAGCGGGCCTCGCTCTTATGGTCATGCCTCCACTCAGCGGATCATCAGGGCATTCGAGCACGAGCTCTCCATCTCCTCCTGAGAGCTCGTTAAAGATCTCCCTGAAGTTCTGATTCACAGCAGCAAAGCAGCTCATGAAAGCATCTTTCTTGAGCTGATCATAGCGCTCCAGCTTCTCTATGATCCCCTCCCTCTCCCTGTGGAGGACCTCCCTCCGATCGCTCAGGTTGCGGAACCTCTTCTCAACTCGCTCGTACTCATCTATGGCGAGCATGTTGACGGGCTCGAGCGCTGCCATCTCCTCCTCCAGGGCTCTGATCTTCGCAGCTATCGTCTCGCTCTTCGGAGGAGTCTCGGAGGGATCGATTCCTGCGCTCTCTATCTCTGATCTGAGCGTCTCCATCCTGCCGGCGATCTCCTCTCTGGCTTTGGATACGGCCATGAGCCTTGCATCGAGACGCTCGATGCCTCTCTCCACACCGCCGATCTCGCGCTCCTTGCCGATTATGCTCTCAAGAATGGACCCCCTCTCCCCCTTCAGGCCGCTGAGTTCCATGTCGAGATCCTTCTCTCTTTTCATCATCTCATCAAGTGCAGCCCTGAGCTCCTCTATGCTCGATAGAGCTGTGCTCCGGCGCTGGATGGCATCGCTCTTCTTCGACTCCATCATATCCTTGGTGCGCAAAAGCTCATCCAGCCTGCTCCTCAGTCTCTCCTCTTTCAGCCTGCAGCGCATCATCTCGGAGTCCAGATCCATGATCCTCGACTCGAGCCTCCTGATCTCGCCCTCTATCTGCTCCGCCCGCTCCATCAGCTCAGGGATCCTGGAGCCCTGCATCTCATGCTCCAGCCTCTCCCTGGCGCCACCCTTCTCCGAGATGAGAGACTCGAGCTCCTGTATCTCCTGCTCCAGCGCTGTGAGCCTGCTCCTCCACTCCTCGCTGCTCCTCTCGATCTCTGAGAGCCTGGACTTGCGCTCACCGATGTGCCGCTCCATTCTGCCTCTAAGCGATCGCTTCTCCTCCAGAAGGAACGTCCTCCTCGAGATCTCCTTGTCCAGGGATTCGAGTTTCCTGTTTATCGATGATATCTCCTCCTCGATGGAATCGAGCTTCTCGAGCAGCTCGCTCCTACTGCTTTCAGTTGCCGATATCCGCTCCGATATCCCCACAAGCCTCCTGCTCTCCTCTGCAGCGAACTTCAGGCGTGATGTGTAGTGGCCCCCTGTCATAGCCCCGCTCCGCTCGATCAGATCTCCATCCAGGGTCACCATTCTGTACCTTCCGATCATCCTCCTGGCGGTATCGAGATCCTCAACGACAAGCGTATCCCGGAAGACGTACCAGAAGGCAGGATAAAATCGATCGTCGAACCTTATCAGGTTCAGGGCGAAGTCCACGACCCCTGGAGCGTCTGGAACTCCAGGCAGCGATCCGACCTCCATTTTGTTGAGCGGCAGAAAGGTCGCCCTGCCAATCTGGGATCTCTTGAGGTAATCTATCGCGGCAGCTGCATCCTCATCGCTCTCCGCGACCACGCTCTGGAGCCTCGCGCCTGCCGCAACCTCAAGCGCTGCAGCGTACCGCCTGTCCACCTCCCCAAGCTCCGCGATAGTGCCGCAGAGGCCATGGAGTATGCCCCGTTTCATCGCAGATCTCACTGCCTCCACCGCTCTGCTGTAGCCGGATCTCTCCTCGGCTGCCCTGACCTGGGCTTCGACCCTCGCGTACTCATTCTGCAGCCTCTGAAGGCTCCTGTCGAGCTCGGCCAGCTCCCTGCGGAGGCTGAGCCTCATCGCCTCCAGCTCCTCTTTCCTCTTATCGAGATCCATCGCCTCTGAGGCGAGCGACTCGACCTCGGCCTCGAGCCTCTCAGACTCTGTGGATGCGGCGGAGATGCTGCTCAGCGCCTCGGTGATCTCTGTGGCGATCTCCTCCTTCTCCATTGAAGCCCTGCGGATCGCGTCGAGAAGTCGATCCCTCTCTCTGACCCTCTCTCCGACCTTTGAACGAATCTCTTCAATTTCTTTAAGCAGGTTGGTCAGCTCTTCCCTGTATTTTGCGAACCTGCTATCGGCATCTGATATGGCAGATCTGAGCGATGAGAGCTGGGATCTCTGCTCGTCCAGCTCCCCCTGGAGGCCAGCTCTCCTGACAGCCTTGTCACTGAGCTGCTCTGAGATCGATGCCATCTCCGTTCGCACCCTGTCCATCTCGATAAAGCACTGGCTCAGCGATCTCTCTGCCTCCCTTATATCAGCATCAGAGGCCTCGATCCTCGTCTCCTCTCTTGCGATCCTGCCCCGGATCTCCTCGATCTCTCGCCTCACCCTGAGCTGCTCGTCCTCTCCCTTGTGGCTGATCTCGCCCTCCACAGCCTTCAGCCTCTCCTCCAGGGCCCTCAGCTCCTCTCTTCCTGCCTCAAGCCTGTCCAGAATCTGGGCCTTCTCTGATGTTATGGATGCGATCTCTCTCTCGAGCGTACTGAGCTCCGCCTCGGACTCCTTAAATCTGGCAAGCAGAAGGTATGCCTCCTGCCTCTTTCTCTCCTCGCGGCAAGCCCTGTACCTCAGAGCCCTGTCGCGTTCCGACTGCAGCCGTCTGAGCTGCTGGCCAACCTCCTCGAGTATGACATCCACGCGAGCGATTCTCTCCCTGACGACATCGAGCTCGGCCATGGCGCGCTGCTTCTTCTCCTCGAACTCGGAGACTCCGGCTATCTCATCGATGATCCTTCTCCTCTCTGTGGGGCCCATCTCGATTATCCTCGTGACATCCCCCTGCAAAACCACGTTGTAGCCCTCAGGGGTTATGCCCGCTCTCGCCAGATGCTCCTGGAGCTCTGCCTGGGTGCAGGACCTGCCGTTCAGGTAGTGCTGCGCGTGGTACCTGTCTCCGTTGACCCTTATGCGCCTCGTTATAACAACCTCGTCGCTGTCCACAGGCATGGTTCTTGTGCTGTTGTCGAGCCTCACAGTCACCTCTGCGAAGTCCGGGGCTCTCCCATCATCTCCGCGGTATATGAGATCTGGCAGCCTCTCGGCACGCATCGCCCTGGAGCTGGTGAGGCAGAGCGAGAAGAGCAGGGCGTCTATGATGTTCGATTTTCCGCTTCCGTTGGGGCCGGTGATGACTATGAAGTCCTTTTTAAGCTGTACGAGAGCCCTTCTGCCGAACGATTTGAAGTTCTTGAGCTCGATCTCCTTGATATGCAATTCTGCCTCCCAGTGCGAATATCATGGTATCATTGCCAGGCTTATCGTCTTTATAGGCGTGTCAGCATCAGATCAGCGGAAAGTAGTAACTCTTCGGGGTTCTCACTATCGCTCCGAGCTGCTGTGCCCTCACCCACGGATCGTCTGATAGATACAGCGGCGAGAGTGGCATATCCTCCAGGGTGGCATACTTGCTCCCGTTCAGGTTCACGATCGCGCCGAGCGGCATCTCACCGAGCCAGTCTGATGTCAGGTTTGTGTAGTTCACAGTCATATCCGGAGCTAGCCTGCCCCCTACAATCTTCTTGCCCTTTGGAGCCCCTCCCCAGCTCCAGAGGTCGTTCACCTGGTCCGACTCCACAGGTGGCTCATTGTACCTGAGGAAGTTCTGGAGCCATGCCCGTCCAAATTCCCCGCCAACCTGCTGGCCGGATACCGGAACGAATGAGCCTTCAGACCCGGTCTGTGCTGCAACAACCCCGGCAACCAGACCGATCATGAGCATAGGGACAATCATTCTGATGAACGCCCTGATCATGCAAAACCCCCCTGAAACGATACCACCAAATCACCCAGATAAAGGCATCATCTGATCGAAAGTGCAGATGTGATTGATGACGTATAGATTTGTCGGTTAAGCCAACATCAACACCTGTGATCCTGATCGGTGTCTTGAGTTCGATCGCGCTCATTCGTTGGAGCCACAGCCTTCGGAAAGCATGTCGTGTACCCGCATCATTGAGTTCAGGCACGCGACTGTGTGGAGGGCTTGCGTTTAACAGCTTGGAGTTTTTGCAATCTCGGTTCTTGTACTTTTATCCTTGAGATCTGCAGCATGAGATCTCGCGGGATCGAGATCTTTAATGCCGGTGAATGAGGATCACTCTATGAGCGATTCACAGCATCTCTTTGGCGAGATGCAGTTGCAGGGATGCTGTTATGCCTTCAGCTCCATTCCCGCAGTGACAGGGCAGTGAGCACATTTATATCCTTTATATACTACCTTTATATACCCCTACGTTTAAAAACCTCTCCAGGAGATGCGCGATATGGAGTCCACAATAAATATCGAGAACGTGGTGGCATCCACAAAGCTTGCTGATGAGTTCGATCTCGTCAAGATCGAGTCCGAGCTTGAAGGCGCTGAGTACAACAAGGAGAAGTTTCCCGGGCTTGTTTACAGGGTCAAGTCACCAAAGGCAGCTTTTCTGATTTTCACATCCGGCAAGGTTGTCTGCACCGGCGCCAAGAATGTGGAGGATGTAAGAACGGTCATCACCAACATGGCCCGGACGCTGAAATCGATAGGGTTTGATAACATCAACCTCGAGCCGGAGATCCACGTTCAGAATATTGTGGCCTCCGCAGATCTCAAGACAGATCTCAATCTCAACGCCATCGCACTCGGACTCGGGCTTGAGAACATAGAGTACGAGCCCGAACAGTTCCCCGGCCTGGTCTACAGGATCAAGCAGCCCAAGGTGGTGGTGCTCATATTCAGCTCTGGAAAGCTGGTCGTGACAGGCGGGAAATCCCCGGAGGAGTGCGAGGAGGGCGTGAGGATTGTGAGGCAGCAGCTCGAGAACCTCGGCCTGCTCTGATGAATGAGCATCTGTTTGGTGTGGCAATCGATCAGATCTCAGATACTTATCAGATCGCTGAGAAACATCAGTCCCAGGAAGGCGTGATTCTTTGGATCTCTTCGGGAAAAAGCGCTATCAGGAACGCATCGCCGAGCTGGAAAGCGCGCTCCAGGATCTGACTCGCGAGAGGGATGAGCTTAAGCGCGCGCTTGAAAAGCGTGAGGAGCGCCTGAAGAGGATCACAAGCGCCTATCAGGAGGCGAGGCGCGCCCTGAAGGATGCGGAGCTCAGGCTAAGAGAATCCGAATATCGTTCTCCTGAGGAGCCCTCTGCGGCTCCTGGTGTTCAGAGGCTCTCTCCAAGGGAGATGAAGAGGCTGCTCAGGCGGCTCGATAACATAGAATCCAAAGATGAGGATATCCTGAGCGAGTATCGCAAACCGGGAGAGAACCTGGAGAGCGCTCCTGAGGCGGCTCTCCCCAGGTCGCTGAAGGCCCTGGCGTCTGAAAGGGGCATCTCCCTTCTCACCCTTCCTGATGTCTTCACGCTCTTAATCGTGCCACCTCTCCCCTTCGGTTCTGGGGGCATGACCAGAGGGCAGAGGTTCGATCTCTCTCCCATTCGTGATATCATGGAGACGGCTGTGCTCCTCGTATCGGCGCATGCCGGCGAGAGCATGATCATGCTCTCTTTGGGAGCAGATCACCTTGAGGCATTTGAGGTTGTGAGGACGCCTGTCAAGGAGAAGCACTCTAAGGGAGGATGGTCGCAGCGGAGGTTCGAGAGGCTCAGGGAGGAGGACATAAGGAGGCATGGAGAGCATCTCAGGGAGAGTGTGGAGAAAGCAGCTGAGCGATACGCTCCGCTTGTAAAATACGCGGTTTTGAGCGGCGAGCCTGAGCTTATCAGGCATTTGCATCAGTGCTTCAGACTGCCTGTGATAAGAGCCAGGCTGGGCAAGCATGATGAGCGGAACCCGGAGAGGACGCTTGAGGAGCTGTACACATTCACGCTCTTCAGAATGTAGAGCCGCATGCTATCGATCCTGGTGATGCAAGCACATACTCCAGGATCGTTGCTGTGGTAAGTATCAAAACTCTGGAGATCTACCTGCTATCATGGAAGAGATAGAGCTGGAGCGCAGGGCATCGTCGCATGATACGGAGCCGGAGGTGCTCGAGGAGCTCTCGAGATCGATCTCATGGCGGGTCAGGCGTGCGGTGGGATGGAACCCCTCGACCCCCGTCGAGGTCCTGAAAGCCCTCTCGAGGGACAGGGTTCAGTGGGTCAGGGAGGCTGTCGCAGGTAACCCAAATACACCTCTTGATGTCCTGGAGATGCTCGCCAGGGATCCGGATGGATATGTGCGGTCGGCGGTTGCTCTGAATACGGCCACACCGGAGAGACTGCTATCAGAGCTCTCCGAAGATGAGATGGTCGAATTCGATACCACAAATGAGCGGCTGCGCTACATAGTCATGGAGGCTGTGGCGAAGAACCCGAGGACGCCAGATAATGAAATAGTCCGGCTCTCAGCCAGCCAGAGCGATGATGTGAGAGCTGCAATCGCATCGAATCCGAGTGTGCCGGTGAAGATCATAGAGAAACTCTCCCGGGATCAGAGCTGGCTGGTCAGGTACAGGGTCGCCCGGAATCCCCTGACTCCACCGGAGGTTCTAGGCCGTCTGGCGGATGACAGGATCACGGATGTGAGGGTTGCGGTCGCATCGAACGTGAGATCGCCTCCTGATTTGCTGATCGCGCTCTCCAGAGACAGAATGGTCGAGGTCAGGCGCGCTGTGGCTGAGAACCCGTCCACACCTGTGGTGGCGCTGGAGGCTCTCTCAGAGCACTGGTCTTTTCTGGTCAGGGAGGCGGTTGCGAAGAACAGATCCACGCCAGAGTTCATCATGGAGAGGCTCAGCAGCGATCCGGATCCAAGCGTCCAGAAGGCCGCGAGGGAGCGTCTGAAAGATCGCTCTGCGTGAATGCCCCAGAGGGACGTTCGAGAGCTGGCAGATGAGATGACTCGAAGGAACATCAAAACTGCACACTCAATCTGAGCCCAGCGATGCCCTCTGGGTTCCCAGCATCCGCTATCCTTGGGCCATGCCACTTTCAGAGAAATGGGAGACGCTGAAGGGCTATCCGACTCTGAGAAAAATGGAGCGCCCGATGCGGGCGCTGCTTCACATCTTCAGGCGTTTCTTCAGCTCCTCCAGCTCTCCTGTCCGGTAGAGATACACACCGATTCCAGCGAGCAGGATTATCAGCAGGGCCACGGCCCAGACGAGCCATCCGCCCTTTGCCTCCTCGACGGACACGGTCTTCTGGATGCCCTCCACCTCGAAGGTGTAGACGCCAGGCTCCTTCGGCCTGTACTCAAACGAGACCTTCTCGATCTCTCCGGGCCTCACAGTGACGCTCTTGTTTCCTGTGACGTTCTTGTTCACCATAAGCTGTATCTGCTTGGAGTCGGGAGACTTTCCTGTGTTCTGGACCTCGGCGACGATCTTCAGCGGCTTACCGGCGATCGCATCTCCGGTGACGTTCATGCTGACGACGCTGATCGGAGAGAGCACCTTCACGCTCTTAGTCGCCCTGTCGTAGCCTGCTGCCTCCACAGATATCGTGTGGTCCCCGGTCTCGTTTAGCGATACGGATACAGATCCCTTGCTGTCCGTCCGTCCAGCAGGCACACCGTCTAAGCTCACGTTCGCTCCCTCTATCGGCTGGGTGGCATTTGCGCCGCCTTTGACGGTCACAACAAAGGTCTCGCCCCTCATGACCTCCGGGGGTGCTGTTATCACGAGCCTCCTGAGCTCAGCCTCTGACCTCACCAAGAGCGTTCCGCTCGCGTCCTCGTATCCTGACAGCTTCGCCTGGACCTGAACGCTTCCAGCCCTCTCAGGCGTGTATCTTACCATTCCGCCTGCATCTGTGGTGCCGATCTCCTTGCCGCCGACAAGCACCTTGGCTCCGCTGACCGCTTTTCCGCCGGATGTGACCTGGATCATTATCGGCTTGCCAACGATCGCCTCAGTCAGGTTGAGCCTGAGCGGCTCAGTCTTGCCAACGCGCAGCGCTATCGGGCAGAGGTTTCTCTCCGGATTGTCAGCCACCCTGAACTTCAGGTTGCCCATGATCTCGATATCCTTGCCCCTGCCGAGGCTTATCGAGCCGTCGTTCTTCATCGTTATGCCATCATCGGAGAGCGAGTCCACCTCCATCTTGCCATGCTTGTCCCCTTCCTCCACAGACTCAGGCGTATCAGAGACCTGGAATATGCCATCGACAGTCGCCAGATCCGCCTCTCTGCCGCGGAAGACGTTGCTTATGTGCGCCGCGATTATCGGGACGTCCTCTGAGCTTATCCTGACCTTGTATGTGTATGTCGATGACTTGAGATCTCCTGATGCAGGTGTGACGACCTTGCTGTCCACCTCATCCCCGTCCTTCGTTAGGGAGAGCCAGACCTTGTTCCCGTCGAGATCCACCTCTTTGATCTGGAGCTCGTAGCCGTCCTCAAGTGGCAGAACTGATCCGGAGGATATCGTGCGCTCCTCGTCGCTGTCTATCAGGACCTTTCTGAGCTCGCCGTTGTTTATGATGCTGAACTCATCTGTGAAGAGTGTTGCGTTGTTGTAGCCAGCGAAGTACTTGTCTGCCATGAATCCGATGACATCGTACTTGCCCCAGCCATCGAACTTGAACTCCACAGGCTGCGGAGATGTCTCGTACTTAAGATCCCCGTCCTCGATCTTGCTTCCGGAGAACTTCGCGACGAGCTTCTCAGTCCCGATGTCATCATCTATATCGTAGTAGAACCCCTCGAAGTTGTAGGGGGTCCATGTGAAGCTCTCGACCTTGTTTGGATTTACCACACTTCCTCTGACCTCGTAGGTTCCTGTCCTCTCGACAACAGGCGCAAATCTGAGAATATCAGAGTCTGCAACCTGCAGTCCCACACCACCCATCAGCCTGACCGTGGTGCCCTTTCTCAGGGTGACCGAATCCTCGTTCTCCAGCTCGATTCCGGAGTCTGAGACAGACACCACCTTCATCTTCTCGTACTTGTCCCCCTCCTCGACAGAGGCATATGTATCTGATATCTGGAAGAGCCCATCTATCGTGACAAGGCTGGACTCTGCTCCAGCGAAGACGTTCGAGACATGGGCCATTATGATCGGAACATCCTTGCCGCCGATCTTCTCCTTGTACATGTACGTGGCGCTCTTCAGGCTGTCAGGGGATATGACCTTGCTATCAATCTCTTCACCATCTTTTGCGAGCGCGAGATGGACCTTGTTGCCGTTGATGTCTATCTCCTTGATCCTGAGCTCGTAGCCCTCCTCCAGTGGGAGGACCGAACCCGAGGTGATGGTCTTCTCATCATCGCTGTCTATCAGAACCTTTCTGAGCTGGTTCTCATTGATCAAGCTCGCATCATCAACTACCTCTGTTTCAGAGTAGCCTGCGAAGTACTTCTCCGCCATGAAGCCGATGACCTGATACTTGCCCCAGTCATCGAACTCGAAGTCGATCTCCTGGACGTCGCTGGTGTATCTTATATTCCCGGAGTCGATGGCCCTGTTGTATCTGTCTCCAGAACGGCTCAGGCTGACGGTCAGCTTCTCGGTGCCGACCGCATCATCGAGATCGTAGAAGAATCCTGAGAACGTCTGTGGCGTCCATGTGTACGTCTCAGGCATGCCCTCTCTCCAGATCCTGTCTGTGAACTCCTCCTCTGCGACCTCATTTACAACCTCTTCAGGGGCCTCTTCCGTTACATTCTCCGCCTCTGTTATATTTTCAGCCAGCGTTATGTTCTCCCCGGTCACGTTCTGAAGGGTGATATTCTCCATCGAGATATTTGCCATCGTGAGGTTTGTGGGCAAGCTCAGGTTCTGGCCGACCGCCAGGCTCGCGTTTGATGCAGCGCTCGCTGAGCTCATGTTCGATGTGAGGTTTCCTTCAGGAACCAGACCTTCGGGGGTCACGACTGCAGAGAGATTGGAGACGAGGGCTGCGCCTGCAGCCGCGCTGGTATTTGATGCTGTGCTCTGAGCGGTCTTGTTCTGCTCTATCGCAGAGCTAATGTTCTCTGCGCCAGCTACTTCGAGAGCTTTCTGCTCTGCGGTCGCATTGGATTCGGACGTTACATTCTTTTCCGCATCCTTAGCTTCAGCACTCGCTGTGAGGTTCCTGGAGCCAAGGGAGACCGGAGTTCTCGCTGTGTTGTTCCCAAGCCTCTTGAATGTCACAGTTATACCGCTGGAGGAGGTGTCTGTGGAGAAGAAATCATCATGCTGTGCAGATGCCGTTGTCACTGACTGCTCAGCCGATCCATTCTCTGTTGCATTCTCCGCCACACCTCCTGATAAAAATCCAGCTGATATGACGATGAGAGCGATAACAAACAAACTTTTGCAGTACATGAACACCTCCCATCCAGTATTCATTTGTTTACCGTATATATATTTTATGCAAATGTATTTTCATACACGGCGCTTTTGTGTATCTGTTTCGTACTGCTTATTATACTCTGTGGCACGTGCGGATGCCTGAGCAGATGGGCTCTTGGTCTTATGTTACGTCTCTGAGATCTATTGTGCGCATCCGGAACATGTTGTTCTATATTTGTATGTCATTGGGGTCGTGTATCCTTATCATGGAGTTCAGATGCAGACGGCCCTGTGGTATTTGCGTGGCATCATGCAAGTTCACGCTGAATCCTGACAGCCCATTCAGTTATGCCGGCTCGTCGATGTTGTTGTGTCGTATCATCAAGAACAAGGGAGTGTGACCGCATGGAATTCACAAGGCGCTGTCGCTGAGGATATCGATTCCTGGCAGGAGAGCGTGGAGATCGCAGCAGGACATTCTCTTAAAATTTATTTGTCTTCGTGAAAGGAATCTGGATTAAGCTTATATCTCCTCATGACGCCTGGAGTATAGATGAAGCTGCCTGGCACAGCAACGCAGCCTGAGAACATACAGATAGCGATGGGCAAGCTGGATATAAGGAAGGGAATGACCTTTCTCGATATCGGCTGCGGCTCGGGTGCGGTCTCACTTGCAGCATCGCGATACACAGAAAAGATCTATGGAATAGACAGGCGGCACGAGGCTGTTGAGGCGTCGAGATCCCTGGTGCCGTTTGGCAATTTCATATGCGGAGAGGCAGTCGATATCATACCTGGACTCCCTGAGGTCGACAGGTGCTTCATCGGCGGCACAAGGGACATCGAGAGATTTCTTCCTGCATTGAGGGAGAGGGCAGCTCCTGGTCTCAGGCTCGTCGTCGACGTCGCGAGGATAGGCATGGCAGCAAAGGTGGCAGGGCTCGTCGAGGATCTCTTCACGCTTGAGGAGGTTCTCCAGATAAACATATCCAGAGGCTATCGGCTAGCAGGAGACATAGCCTTAAAGCCTGTGAATCCCATCTTCATGATAGTAGGAAGAGGGGATTGAATGCTTGTGGGTGTGAGCCTCGGGCCTGGCGACCCTGGCCTGCTGACCCTCAGGGCGATAGAGGTGCTGAGGGCGAGCGAGAAGGTCTTCGCCCCGGGAGAGCTTGCAGCCGAGCTCGCCAGGCCATACTGCGATCCGGAGATACTGGATTTCCCGATGACAGATGACCTCGAAAGGCTTGAGGGGATTTGGGTGAGAAACGCGGACATGGTTGCAAGCTATGCAGAAAAATGCCTCACATCGTTCGCCTGTCTCGGCGATGTCAACACCTTCTCGACATTCTCTCATCTCAGGAGAGTTCTCATGAGGAGGCATCCCGGGATCGAGATCGATACAGTCCCAGGGGTCGGCATAATCCCTGCGGCCGCAGCTCGGTTCGGCATAGGATTTGAGAGATCCTTTCTGGTCTCTGACGGATCCGAGCCTGATGCGGTTCTCAGGCTGAAGGCGACAAGGCCCGCATCGATCGCTGCGGAGCTCCATGCGCAGGGATACAACGAATTCATACTGGGAAGCAGGCTTTACACAGCCGATGAGATGATAGTCAGAGGGGAGATGCCTGAGAGGAGCAGCTACTTCAGCGTGCTCTACGCCAGACGCGTGCGCTGATTACCAGGAGATGTTATGTTGGAGAAGAAAGACGACGGGAACCCGCCGAAGGTCTACTTTGTGGGCGCGGGCCCGGGTGATCCGGAGCTCATAACGCTGAAGGGTTACAGGCTCCTGCAAGATGCGGATCTGGTTATCTACACAGGCTCGCTGATCAACATAGATATTCTCGAGGGCCTCAGGGCTGAGCTCGTCGATAGCAGCAACCTCTCTCTCGAGGAGATAACTGAGAGGATCCTGAGCAGCGTCAGAGCCGGCAAAAAGGTGGTCCGGCTCCACAGTGGAGATCCGTCTCTCTACGGGGCTATCCTGGAGCAGATGAGGCCGCTGGAGGAGTATGGCATTGAGATCGAGGTCGTCCCCGGAGTATCGTCGCTCTTCGCAGCGGCTGCCGCGCTTAAGACGCAGCTCACTCTAAAGGGGGTCTCTGAGTCCCTGATAATCACAAGGCCTGCCGGGACCACCCTTGAGAGGGACGAGATCGGAGGGCTCTCCCAGCACGGAGCTACGATGGCGGTATTTCTCGGCGCTGAGAGGATCAGGGAGATCGTATCTTCTGTGAGGCTCCCGCCGGATACTCCTGTGGCTGTCGTCTACCACGCATCATGGCCCGACCAGAAGATTCTGACCGGGACGCTTGGGGATATAGCTGAGAAGGTCGAGGAGGCCGGCATAAAGAAGAGCGCCCTGATACTGATAGGAGGAGTTGTAAGAAGGGAGGGGTTCAGGAGGTCTCATCTATACAGAAGTCGGTAGCTGTTCTCTTTTTCCCAGGAGACAGGGAAAAGGGAGATCTGCTCTCCAGGAGCCTGAGCTCCGCATACAGGTCCTCCCTTCACACCTACAGAAAGGGCATATTTGAGGAGCTCTTCAGGGAATACGACATGATCCTCGCCCTGATGGCAGTCGGCATAGTAGTCAGGCTGGTATGCCCACTCCTCAGGGATAAGTGGACGGACAAGCCTGTCGTCTCTGTTGATGCATCCCTCAGGACTGCGGTTCCGGTAATCGGAGGCCATCATGGGGCAAATGACCTCGCGATCTACCTCTCGAGGCATCTGGGTATGTACCCAGCGATCACAACAGCTACAGATTCATCAGGGCGACCGAATCTGGAGGGCATAGCATCCGCGCTCGGCTCTGAGATCTTGAACAGAGATGCATCAAGGCATATCAACGCATCCTTCCTCCACCAGGATGTCCCCATCGTGAGGCTGAAGGGCCCCAGGATAGTGATCGTGGATGAGGATGTGGCTGTACTGAAACCAGGAGGGCTGATTGCAGGTCTCGGGGCCAGGAGAGGCACAAGCGCGGATGAGATCCTGAGCGCGATAAGATCTGCGACCGCCGAGGCCGGACGGGATGCATCAGAGGTGAGGGTGATAGCCACATCTATAATCAAGAGCGGTGATCCGGAGATATCTAGGGCTGCCGCAGAACTGGGCGCATCTGTTGTTTACCTGCCTGATGAAGCTCTCAACGCGCAGAGACCGGTGACGCCATCTAGGGCGAGCATGCTCGGCCTCTCAGGGGTCGCGGAGCCAGCGGTTCTGGCCCTGGCAGAGAGGATGATACTGCCGAAGAGGGTATACGGGAGGGTGACAGTTGCCCTCGGAGAGTAAACTCAGCATCGTCGGCATCGGCCCTGGGGATCCTGGGTGCATGACGCTGCGCGCCAGAAGGGCGATAGAGGATGCGGATTTTGTAGTGGGCTACCGCACGTATCTAGATCTCGTGCCATCCCTACTTAAGGATAAGAAGGTCTTTCCGGGAAGGATGGGAGGTGAGGTCGAGCGGGCAAGGCTCGCTGTCGAGCTTCTCGAGGAGGGCTCTGTTGCGCTGATCAGCAGCGGAGACCCGAATGTGTATGGCATGGCGAGCATCGCCATCGAGGTCGCTCTCTCCTCAGTTGATCCATCCAGGGTTGAGGTTGTTCCCGGAGTCACCGCGTTCTCGGCTGCTGCATGCAGGGCAGGAGTGGTCTTCAGGGAGTCTCTGGCTGTCGTGAGCCTCAGCGATCTGCTCACCCCCTGGGAGGAGATCCGGCGCAGGATCATGGTAGCAGCGTCCATGGGAATGCCGCTCGCCTTGTACAATCCCAGAAGCTCCAGGAGGGACTGGCAGCTCGGCGAGGCTCTTGAGATGCTGGAAGATGCTGGAAGAGGTGGGGATACAGTCGTCGTCGCGAGGAATGTCTCCCGCGATGGTGAGTCGATATGGAGAAGCACCGTGGATGAGGTGCATCGCCATGCGGGAGAGATAGATATGCTCACCCTCATGATAATAGGAGGGATCCACGGAGCGGTCTCTGGCAGAGGGATATCAATAGCCGGCGTGGGTCCCGGAAGCGTCGATAACCTCACGCATGAGGTTGTGGAGAGAGTTAGCTCTGCAACGCTCGTCCTGGGAGCTGAGATGCATCTCGAGTGCATAAAGGAGATAATCGGAGGAGATGTTTTCACGGGCACAGGAAGCCGTGAGGAGAGACAGGTTCAGAGGTTTGAGAGGGCTGTGTGTGAGCTGCAGAGCGGGGGGTCGCCGGTCATCACTGTTGGCGGTGACCCAAGCATATTCAGCGCGGCCGGCCGCTACATCGATCTGGAGGGCCCGCTGAGAATGCTCCCTGGCGTTAGCGCGTTCTCTGCAGCCTCAGCGAGAGCTGGCGCTCCGATCTCGAATGATTTCGTGCTGCTCTCTCGATCGTATACACCAGAGAGACTCTCTTATATTACAGATGCAGGATTCACTGTATTTCTCTACAATGCGAGTGGAGATGTCATAAGAAGCATCTCAGACTGGCTGCCGGGCTCAAGGCCGTGCGCTGTGGCCAGGGATGTGACACGGAGAGAGGAGTTCCTGCAGGTATGCAGTGCGTCCGAGCTTTGGGATCTGCGGCTCGATGGATCCAGGTACACGCTGATAATATCCGGGCCGGGATCCAGGATAAGGGATGGGATGATTGTGGCCACCAGGGGTTATGAGAGAAAGTACTGCGTGAGATGATGGTATGGTCGGGGAAGGACGTGGCCGAGCTCTACCAGAACGGGTTATGAGAGAAAGCACTGTGTGAGATGATGGTATGGAGAGATACTCAGATCTTGGCGCCATGACGCCAGAGGCGTTCGAGATTTCGAGGGCTAGCAGGGAGCTCATCGCCAGGATCGTCGGCGATGAGACACTGGAGGACAAGATCAAGCAGAGGTGCGTCATGGCAACCGGCGACCCGAGCATAGCGGAGAGCCTCAGGTTCGTGATGGATCCGGTGAGGGCTGGATTCAGGGCGCTCGATGAGGGTGCAGACATCTTCGTTGATATAAGGATGGTCGAGGCAGGCATCGTTAAGAAGGGCCACAGGTCGAGGATAAGAACGCTGATAGAGATGGGTGAAGAGATCGCGAGCAGGCTTGGGATCACCAGGGCCTCAGCAGGGGTCATGGCCGCAAAGGATGAGCTCGATGGCGCTGTTGTCGTGATAGGCAACGCTCCTACAGCTTTGCTGGCGCTCTGCGAGATAATGGAGAGAAGAGATGCGATGCCGTCGCTGGTCATAGGGATTCCTGTTGGATTTGTGAGAGCTGCAGAGAGCAAGGAGAGGCTGCGAAAGGTGAAGGTGCCATCGATATCCAACGTCGGCACCAGGGGCGGAACGCCTCTGGCGGTTGCGGCCATGAACGAGATAATCAACATGTACCACCAGGGCATCAGGTGAAACCCATGATGACGTTCCTAATGCGCTGCGGTCTCCGAGTGAGATCCTTTCGGGGATGGTAGGATCTCACTCAATGATCCAAAGGGATTTATCCGGACATCATCTGTATTCGAAGCACTGCTTAGAGGACTGAGATATGCAAGATAGATGCGATAAGGCATGCGACAGGTGTGATGCGCAGGGATCCTGTACGGATGAAATGAGGCGCATGAGGCGGATAAGAAGAAAGATGCTTGTTGGAAGCGGCAAGGGGGGTGTAGGCAAAAGCACGGTGGCAGCATATCTCGCGATCTGGCTGGCGAAGAGGGGATACAGCGTCGGTTTGCTTGATGCGGATATAACGGGACCCAACATACCAAAGCTGCTCGGAATAGAGGACGAGCGCCTCACAGTGGGAGATGACGGCATACATCCTGCGACTGTTGGCAACATCAAGGTCGTATCAATGGCTCTTATACTTCCAACATCCGGGACCTCGGTCGTGTGGCGCGGCCCGATGAAGATGGCAGCCATAAAGCAGTTCATCTCTGATGTCTGCTGGGGGGATCTCGATTACCTGATCGTGGATCTTCCGCCCGGAACGAGCGACGAGCCCATAAGCCTGGTCCAGCTGATACCAGATCTGGATGGCGTTGTGGTCGTCACAACACCCCAGGATGTCGCCATCCTCGATACGCAGAAATCGGTCGACATGTTCAGGAAGATGAATGTGCGCATAATCGGCATGATCGAGAACATGAGCGGTCTCGTATGCCCACACTGCGGAGAGAGGATAGATTCATTCGGATCGGGAAATGGTGCGGTCTCGGCCAGGGATATGGGCGTGGAGTTCCTGGGATCTGTGCCCATTGACCCGGAGCTGGGAATGCTATACAAATATCTTGATGGGACTGAGAGCAGTTCTCCCGGTCTCAGATCGATGGAGATGATAGCCTCTAAGATAGCCCGTGCGCTTGATTGAGATGATCCTGAGGGTCTTCTTCGGC
>NZ_JANIHG010000063.1 GCF_024518575.1 Methanothrix sp.
CGTGCGCTTGATTGAGATGATCCTGAGGGTCTTCTTCGGCAGGGATGATCTGGAGAGGAAGATGTTCCTCTCCCTCTTCGAGAGCACCTTTCGCAATCTCGGGCTCTCCATGGAGTTCTCAGATCCACCGGAGCATCCACAGGGCAGTAACGATGCCGCGGATATACTGAGCAAGCTCCTAAGAAAAACCGGAGCACATCCATCCATCTGGGTGGTTGATGACGATATACACCTTCCAGGCGCAGGCTCGATATTCGGATGTGCTGCCGGGCGGTGCGCCATCACCACAACCTGTGGTCTGGGGAGAATCGCCTGGATGAATGTGGCCATGCATGAGATCGGCCACATCCTCGGGTTGGATCACTGCACCGGGAGCTGCCTCATGCAGCCGGCCCGGTGTCAGGATGAGGTCGAGAGGCGACCCTTCGCTCTGTGCGAGCATTGCTTCAGGATCGCGAGAGAGAACGTGCATCGCGGACTATCTCCTGAAGTTGATACGCATAATGCGACACAACTGGATTGCTGCTAAAGCTCATGTCCGCCAGTTACCGGATCGATGGAGCCCAGCTTATTCAATCAGGGAAGCTCGATCGTCCCGACTATCCTCAGCTTTCCTCCCTCCGGGTAGGTCATGAGCGCCCTGTCGCCTGGAAGATGCACGAGAGGTTTGTCCAGGGAGAGCGTCAGATCAGGGCGGCGCGGATCGCCGGAGGACGATTCGATCCTCGCAGGGATGTACTGCATCCAGTGGCCAAGATGAAGCACCATCCCCTGCCGCAGGGGAGACTGCCAGTACCTCACGAGCTCCGCTCTCGAGCTGAGGCTGGTGGAGGTCTTCACAGCATCATTTGTTGTCAGAACCGTCCCACGATCGAGCTCCGAGACCTCTATGCCCTTCAGCGCAAGACCTGCGCGCTCCCCCGCGCTCGCGCTCTCGAAATCCTCGTCGTGCTTCTGTATGGATCTCACCTGAGCATTCTTGCTGTCAGGCAGAACCCTGAGAAGATCGTGTTTTCTGATGGTTCCCTCTGCAACATTCCCCAGGACGACGGTCCCGACGCCCCGGACGTTGAAGAAGTGATCCACAGGGAGCGTTCCGAATGCGCTTTCCACATGCACCACAGCATCAGCATCTTCAAGAAGACGCTCGCGTATCTCTATGGGATTGTCATCAATCACAGAATATCTCTCGACCACAGTGGATCTGACAAGAGGCGCGATCTGCTCCTCGGATATGTAGTTTTTGAGAACAATATAGCCCTCGCTAATGCCCATGCAGTCAAGGGCGAGAACAGACTCCCCGAATAGCTGGTCTATATTCTCCACAACGAGGATCGCCCTGCGAGCCATGGAGAGAGCATAGAAGAGCGGCGCAAGTCGCTCAGGATACCTCGTTGGCTCGACGAAGGTCACGGTCGTCTCGCCCCTCTTGAGGTTGTAAAATGTTATATCACTGGCTGTGCCCTTCTTGCCCAGATCCTTCGAGAACTCTGCTTTACCGAGCACTGCCACATTGAGGTTTGGCATGGGCTGAATGGAATCCAGATCGAAGTTATAGGCCTTGCGGTTGCTCTCGACTGCTATCTCCAGGATCGTACATTTATCTTGCTGGAGCGGAGAGCACGAGGCGGGAAGACCCCGGGCTTCACGCGTTTCGTTGGGAGGAGCGGGCTTCCTTTCAGATAGCACGCCGAAATCAAAAAGGCGGATCCCGATGCCCGGCAAAAGCTTTACATCCGCCTCGCTGAGTAGATCTGGAATCCAGAGCGCATGGTGCAGGTGGCCGAATTATGATCACCAATCTCAAACCTTACCCCGCATACAAAGACTCCGGCGCCGGGGTTAGCCGGTAAGACCTCATTCTGCGGCTTAGCCCCGGCAGCCGCCCCTGACGTGCCTAAAATCAAAAAGCGGCTGGAGGTTTAAGGTGGCACATCTGTGTTGAAGGCGTCCGCATCCGCGCATCACACGCCCTCCAGCACCGTGTACCTCTCCGGCGGCTCTGCGAGCGGATACGGATCTTCCTCAAGGCCAACGCTCCTGCACCTGTCCAGAACCCCATCACCGTTCCTGTCCGGTTCCTCAAAGCCATGCCAGTAGTTGCCCATCCTGCTCTCAAAGCTCCTACCGCGATAGATGTATCGAATGCTCGTCGGGGAGCTCCAGGAATTGCTTGAGATGTACGAAACGACATCGTTTCTGTTCTGAACGAAGCTGTTTAAGTAGATCTTATTCTCGCTCGACTCCCTGGGGTAAATGCCCTCATCCAGCACCAGGCCGTTGGTGTTCTGCGATATGCTGTTCATCCTCAGGACGTTCCTCCATGAGCGCGAGAGCACAATTCCGCTGTTGCATCTCGAGACGTTGTTTCTATCGATTATGTTCCCATTCGATCCGTCCAGGCGAATCCCGTTCTTCGCATCTGTGACGATATTTCCGATGATCTCTGTATCCTCTATTGCGTGAAGCCTGATTCCCTCCCCTGAGTTATTTATGCTGTTGCCATCCACCACGCCCTTCTCAGAGGAGTTCACAAGAATCGCGGTGTCAGCTCCTGTTATGCTGCTGTTGGATATCCTGAACCCGTTGGATGCTGTGATGAGAATTGCTCTGGGCACACCCTCAAACGAGTTTCCGATCGCTGCAAAACCATCAGACGCCTCAGCGATTACACCGGAGCTGCTCCGTCTGAGCGTGTTGCCCTCTAGCCTCGAGTCCGCGGAGCGGATGACACGAACGCACAGATCGCCTCTGTCGATACTGTTCGCCGATATGATGCTCTCACTTGAGGAGTTCGCATCAACGCCGATACTGCAGGCCGTGAGGTTATTTCCTGCAACGAGATTTCTGTAGCCCGATGCGATCAGTATTCCCGTGAGCTCGTCGGAGATCGTGTTGCCGGTGATGGTGTTGTTCGTGGACCTCTCAAGGATGATTCCCGTCTCTCCACCGCTTATCCTGTTATCTTCTGCGACATTGTGCTCCGAGTCCTCCATGTGGAGCGAGTGCGGGCTGCCGCCCATAACATTCCCTATTATATTGTTGTTCCTGGAGCCCCTCAGGCTCATCCCGCCGATATCATTAGACCGGAGGTCGTTCGATGATATTGTATTATTATCAGAATAGTATATCATCACTCCGTATGCATCATTCATCCTGAGGTCATTACCGGTGATGCTGTTGTTCCAGGCGCTGTAAAGGTAAACAGCGTAGTCGTTTGTTCTTGCGGTGTTTCTGGATATTGAGTTTCTCGAGGAGAGGTACGAATATATGCCGTAGTCATTGTTCTCGAGGATGTTGCCCTCAACAGCGCATCCATGGGACTCGGAGAGCACTATGCCGTAATCGTTCGTATCCGCGGTATTGTTTCTGATGATGCAATCATTTGATCTGTAAACCTTTATCCCACTTCCAAGGTTATAGCTCACATCGTTGCCATCCACCAGAATCCCACCGGATCTGAGGAGAATTATGCCGGCATTGTTGTTCTCATATACCCTGTTCATTCTTAAAGTATTATGAGATGATGCAGCCACGATTCCAGCGAAGTAACATTCTGTTATATTGCAATCAAAAACAGATCCATTCCCGCCGAGGAGGAGAACGCCAGCAAAGGAATCGCTCACGTTGCAACCGGATATCAGAGCCCCCTCTGAGGGGACCCTGATTCCCGCAGAACCCCAGCTGCTCGCATTCGTTATGATGAATCCGCTAACGTTAACGCCATCGGAGGAGATCACAAAACCATCCAGGCCGCCTCCGTCCACGACCGGTAGCCCATCCCCGGAGTCGATCCCTCTTACACTTACCGACTTTGTTATGTTAACGCTCTCCGCGTAAACCCCGCTCATAACCTCGATCGTATCGCCATCCTCTGCCAGGTCAAGAGCAGCCTGGATAACTGCGAAGTCAGCGCCTCCGCCGTCATCAACCCTAATCACGCGCCCCTCAGACGGAAGGAAGAGAAACAGAATGATTGCATACAGCATGAGCCTCATTTCGATCTACCACACCATCTCTGATACCATCGATATCTGATATGCTCTGGATCACGAAGCATATGGCAACAGCTCTTTTGTGCGCTCACATCGTAAATAGTTATCTTATGATAGAATATCTGTGTTTTGCCACTGTGAACCGAGTCCAGACGGGAGCCTGAGAGGATATAGCTCTCACTCAAGCAGAAACACAAATCATGCCGGAAAATCCATGGACTCGATGCCCAAGCCCGGACTCGAACCGGGGACATTCAGATCTTCAGTCTGACGCTCTCCCAACTGAGCTACTTGGGCGATGGGCTCGATGCGATTCGAACGCATGACCTCCGCCATGTCAAGGCGACGTCATAACCAGCTAGACCACGAGCCCACGTAACCAACTTGATCCACTATCGGTAAATAAATCCTTCGGTTCCAACTGTGATGGTTATGAGCGTTTCGAATAACCAGCCGGACCTGTCCTAATAACACTATCACCCCCTCGCGAAGTTGTAGTAAAAGATAAACATTTTACAGAAGTTGTTCCAACATTCTATAGCTCTTGTCCATCTCAGGCTTCCCAGTTTCTTATCTTTGC
>NZ_JANIHG010000005.1 GCF_024518575.1 Methanothrix sp.
ACTCACAGTGCAGTCCGGCAGCACCCCACGAAGTGCGATGTTCGGGCGAATATCCTCGAGCCTCACTCAGATCCTCCCCGCGCGGATTCCCTGAGCTCGATCCCATTCACTCTGCAGTAAGCCTCGCCGTCTGAGAACACAAGCCTGATCTCATCTCCCTTATTGAGATCTGCTGCGCTGCATGCTACTCCCCCTGGACCTATGACCATGGTGTAGCCCCTCGAGAGCACCGCGAGCGGGCTGGCAGAATCCAGTCTTGCCCTGGCGATCTCGAGCCGTCTCACCCTCGAATCAACGATCGATCTCTCCGCATCCAGAAGTCTTCTCGACAGATCCCGGAGCCTGACCTTTCTTCTCTCCAAGAGAGCATACATCTGACGCGCCCCGATGCCCCTACTTAAATAATCCAGTCTCGATCTGATCCGCTCCAGCCGCGAATCGATCGCCCATGTCATGCGATCCTCCAGGTTTCGCAGGCGCAGTCCGACCTCCTCCAAATCAGGCACTGCAAGCTTCGCGGCAGCTGTTGGCGTCGACGCCCTCGCATCCGCGACCAGATCGGCGATTGTGACATCCACCTCGTGCCCGACTGCTGATATGACAGGAGCATCGCATTCAGCTATCTCCCGGGCGAGTTGTTCGTCATTGAAGGGGGAGAGGTCCTCAGCGGAGCCACCGCCCCTGCAGAGTATTATGACGTCCGCCATCCCGCGGAGCGCCCTCAGCGCAGAGATCATGCTGTGCGCAGCAGCATCCCCCTGTACGGTCGCTGGAGAGAGGATGATCCTTGCAGGATATCTCCCCAGAGAGCGAATAACATCGCGAAGCGCAGCCCCATCCATGGATGTGACTATCCCGATCCTCTCAGGATACCTGGGAAGCGCTCTCTTTCTCTCAGGAGTGAAGAAGCCCTCAGCTGCCAGTCTTCTCCTGATCGCTTCGAGCTCCATCGCGCTCCTTCCGATGCCCGTGTCCGGAGAGATCAACCGCACCTGAAGCTGGACGCCACCCTTCGCCCTGTAGAATCCAACATCACCGAAGACCCTGACGTTCATTCCGTCCCTGAGAACGAAATCGAGATCAGATGCGTATGCTCTGAACATGACGCACGATATCTGTGCCTCAGAGTCTTTGAGCGTGAAGTACCTGTGGCCTGAGCTGTGGTTCACGACATTCGAGAGCTCACCCCGCGTCCATATATCGCGGAGCCTCACATCCCCTGCTAGCCTGTCCTGGATCCTGGTGCAGAGCTCCGAGACTGAATATGTGTGTACCATTCGCAGGTGGCACTTATCGCGATCTCATATAATTTTTTTGCGATGCATTCTAAAAAAGTGGCTTCACGCACAACAAAAGAGGTAGAGCTGGCTGTTCCTTTGCAGGATACAGCCCGATGATGGTGAACTGAGGCCAACTACGGGATCGCAGCGAATCGATCGCTGCGGCTCAGTTCCCGGCTGGCGCTAATCGCCCAGCATCTTCCCCATCCGCTCCAGCGCCTCATTCAGGCGTTCTCGCGATGTCGCGTATGAGATCCTCACGTAATCCTCTCCGCCAGGACCGAATGCAGATCCAGGGGTGACCGCGATCTTCGCTTCCTTAAGCAGCCGCTCAGCGAATGCATCCCCTCCGCCGAGAGGGGAGACGTCCGGGAAGATGTAGAATGCGCCGCCAGGGAGAGCACATCTCATCCCAAGCGATCTCAGCCCCTCTACCAGGATATCCCGCCTGGCCCTGAACTCTTCGGTCATCCTCTTCACATCATCCTGGGGCCCCTCGAGCGCTGCGATCCCGGCCCACTGGACGAAGGTGGTAGGATGAGATACAGAATGGGAGAGAAGCCTGCTGACCCATTTCAAAATATCCTTGGGACCTGTGAGGTATCCCAGCCTCCAGCCTGTCATTGCATAAGACTTGGAGAAGCCGTTTATGGTAACGGTCCTCTCTGCCATATCAGGAAGGGAGGCGATGCTGATGTGCTCATGCCCGTAGATTATCTTCTCGTAGACCTCATCGGATACGACATAGATATCGTGGTCGATAGCGAGATCCCTGATCTCGTTCATCACATCGCGCCCGAAGACTGCGCCGGTCGGGTTGCAGGGGGAGTTAACGAGTATCGCCTTTGTCCTATCTGTTATCGCTTCAGGAAGATCTATCGGCATGAAATCCTGATCGACATCAGCCCATACAGGCCTGCCGCCAGCGAACCTGATGCATGGCTCGTAGCTTACCCATGATGGGCCGATGAGCACCATCTCATCCCCTTCATCGAGAAGCGCCTGGATAGCCGCAAATACAGCCATCTTCGCGCCAGGAGTCACTATCACATCATCAGGCACTGTTGGTATCCTGTTCTCCTCGCGGAGCTTCTTCGCGATCACCCTTCTGAGCTCAGGTATCCCGTTTGTAGGCGTGTATCTAGTCTTCCCCTCCATCATGTATCTGCACGCCGCATCACATATGTGCCTGGGTGTATCGAAGTCCGGCTCACCAACCCCGAGATCTATGATATCAAACCCCTCAGCGTTCAGGCGCTTGGCCTCAGCAGAGATCCTCATGGTGGCGGATTCCTCTATCGAGGCCAGCCTCTTTGAGACCATATCACTCCTCCCTCAGGCGCATTACCAGCTTGACGGCAGCCTCAACCGCGCGCTTGCCGTAATCGACACGCTTGTGAGCATCCGGTCTCGACATCCTCGGGCCGCTGATGCCGAGCGTGACGGGCTTGTCGAACTCCAGCGAGAGATCCATGAGCTTTCTTGCAGCATGCTGTGCGACGATCTCGTCATGCGCGGTCTCGCCCTGGATCACGCATCCGATCGCCACAACAGCATCTATCCCATCCCTCTTCAGGAGCTTTCTGACAGCCAGCGGCATGTCGTAGACGCCGGGAACCATTATCGTCTGGACAACCTCAGCGCCGAGAAATCGCGCATGCTCCCTCCCGAGAAGCTCCATCTGGTATGTTATATCCCTATTGAACTCTGAAACCACGAAACCAAGTCGTACCATAACATCAACGTCCGATGAAGATGTAACCATCTACCTTCATCCATTCTTTAATAAATCCATCGATACCATGCATCAAAACCCATTTATCCTAAGCAAATTGGGAGGTCATTCCATGAGCATCGTTTACGTCAACGGCAGCTTTGTCCCTAGAGAGGAGGCGGTGGTCTCTGTCTTCGACCACGGTCTTCTTTATGGAGATGGAGTCTTCGAGGGCATTCGCGCATACGGAGGCAGGGTCTTCAGACTCGAGGCACATGTCAGGCGCCTCTACGATTCAGCGCAGGCCATAATGCTCGATATACCGATGACGCAGGAGGAGATGTGCGAGGCGATACTCGAGACCCTGCGGAGAAACAACCTGAGAGACGCGTACATCAGGCCCGTGGTCACCAGGGGCGTTGGCGACCTGGGCCTCGATCCGAGAAAGTGCCCAAAGCCCACTGTCATAATAATAGCTGTCAGGTGGGACGCGATGTACGGAGACCTCTATGAGGTCGGGCTGAACGCGATCACCGTCACCGTGAGAAGGAACTCTCCCGCTGCGCTCCCACCGAACATAAAGTCTCTGAACTACCTGAACAACATCCTCGCGAAGATAGAGGCCAATATAAAAGGAGGGGATGAGGCGATATTCCTGGATGCAGAGGGCACGATCTCAGAGGGCAGCGGCGACAACATATTCGTCGTAAGAGACAACAGGATCTACACCCCACCGACTCTGAACAACCTGAAGGGCATAACGAGAGAGGTCGTGCTGGAGCTCGCGAGCAGGAACGGCATACCTGTCCAGGAGACCAGGCTCGGGCTCTTCGATCTCTACACCGCAGATGAGGTCTTCGTTACGGGAACTGCAGCGGAGATAGCTCCTGTCTCCAGGATAGACGGCAGAGTGATAGGAAACGGTAAGCCGGGACCTCTGACAAAACTCCTGATGAAGCTCTTCAAGGAGTGCACCGAGTCAGAGGGCACGCCCATCTACAGAGAAGAGGTCGCAGCCTCACAGTGAGGTTCCGATGTCCCCAGAGCGGGAGCAGCTGCTCAGCTTGATAAAAGAGACTGCGCTTGAGGTCGGCACAGTAGTCCTCTCCTCAGGTCGCACCAGCAACTACTATGTGGACCTAAGAAGGATGGTTCTCACTCCAAGGGGAGCGTATCTGACAGCAAAACTTCTCCTCGATCTCGTCAGGCCAGAGGTGAGTGCCATCGGAGGGATGACGCTGGGAGCGGATCCGATCGTCTCCTCCATGATTGTGGTTGGCCATCTAGAGGGAAGGGATCTGTGCGGCCTGATCGTGAGAAAGGAGCCGAAGAAGCATGGCATGAGGAGGTTCATCGAGGGACCAGTGCTGGAGCCGGGCGCGAGGGTTGCGGTCGTCGATGATGTCGTCACCACAGGGAACTCACTGCTCAGATCGATCGAGCGGATCGAGGAGGCGGGGTACAGGCCCGTCCAGGCCCTCGCAGTCCTGGACAGGATGGAGGGAGGAAGAGAGACTCTGAGGGATGCGGGATTCGAGCTCGAGTCGCTCTTCACGAGAGACGACCTCGGGCTCGCTCCGCGCGATCACTCCAGGTAAATGGTCTGCTCCCTTGCAGGGCCGACCGATATCGCAGCTATATCCACATCCATGAGCTCCTGTATCCTCTCCACATACGCCCTCGCATTCTGAGGCAGGTCGTTGTAGTCGAGGGCATCGCTTATGCTCTCAGACCACCCCTCCATCTCCTCATAAACAGGGACGCATCTCTCAAGATCCGATGTGCTCTCCGGCGGATACTCTAAGATCTCACCATCGAGCTCGTACGCGACGCAGATCTTTATCCTTCTGAGGCCGGTGAGCACATCCAGCTTTGTCAGAGCCAGCTCTGTGTATCCATTCAGATACACCGCCTTTCTCCCCAGAACCGCGTCGAACCAGCCGCAGCGCCTCGGCCTTCCTGTCGTCGTCCCGTACTCTCCGCCAGCCTCCCTGAGCCTGGCTCCGGTCTCGTCCTTCAGCTCCGTGGGCAGCGGCCCCTCGCCCACACGCGTGATGTATGCCTTCACAACGCCGACAACGTTATCGACACGCACCGGTCCGACGCCCAGGTTGGCGCATGCGCTGCCTGCTGTCGTGAAGCTCGATGTGACGAACTTCTGCGTGCCGTGGATCACATCCAGAAAAGATCCCTGCGCGCCCTCTGCGAGCACCATCTTCTCCTCATCGAGCGCACGGTTTATCTCCAGAGAGACATCTGTGAGGTTGTTCTTCAGAGCCCTTCCGATCTCCAGGTACTCGCCCAGCTGCGCCTCGTCCCTCACAACAGAGGGGTCTCCTCCCATCTCTTTTATTGCGGCCTCCTTCGCCGGCGCTATCTCCTCCAGCTTTTTCCTTAGCAGCTCCGGATCCGTGATGTCGGCCATCTGCACCTCCTCGCGCGCGATCTTATCGATGTACGCATATCCTATCCCGCGCTTGGTGGTGCCGATCTTTGCTGTCCTGGCCCTCTCCCTCAAGGCGTCCATCTCTATGTGATAGGGCATTATTATGCTCGTCTTGGGATCTATGCCGAGATCGACCTTCATGCCCTCTCCCCAGAGGGCCTGGAGCTCCCCCCACAGGATCTTCGGGTTGAGCACCACGCCCGGGCCTATCAGAAGCCGTTTGTTGAAAAGAACGCCGCTGGGCACCAGATGGAGCTTGTATGTCTTATCCCCCACCTTAACAGTGTGCCCCGCGTTATCCCCACCCTGAAAGCGCGCTACGATATCATACTTTTCAGCAAGCAGATCCACAATCTTGCCCTTTCCCTCATCACCAAACTGTGCACCTGTGATTATCGTGAACATGCTGCCCCGGTTGGGTGCATCGTAGATAAACCATTTCCCACACCCAGTACGATCCGCACTAAATGCAGAGGCACTCTGGCCGCTTACTGGAGCAGTCGATTGATCTATAAATTATCTATAGGGTATTTTCATCTATTTAGTTAATTTGTGACAACTATAAAGCTGCGGATGCGTTGCAGTGCATGTAGGAGGCCTGGGCTTCGAAGCGGTGGTCTGAAATGAGATCAAATATCTGCAACAAACTTCTGGGCATAGCAGATTACTATGAGGCGGTCTTCACAGGGCCGGCGGCCATGGAGCATGGCAGGTTCAGAAGCAACGTTCTGGGGATGATCATCGAGATGCTGGACGTTCTGAGGATCGATGATGATCTCAGGACGGAGCTGATAAGATCCATAACAGCAGGCTGGAAGATGGAGATGGTCGACGATGATGCTGCTGAATCAGAGATGGTCCTGGAGATGCTCGAGAGCGTGAGAGGCATCGCGATGCGTGATGATATGAGCCGCAGCCTGGAGGTGGGTGTGCTCATGTCACTTCCGATACGGGAGATAGACCTCAAAGAGGATCATGTCTATCAGGTCTATGATGTGATGAACAGGATCATGGACCATCTGAGCAGCAGGACGACGGGAGAGCATCTGGTCGCATGATTTGAGACGCTGGATATCCGCGATCTGGCATGCGATACATTTGAGTGAGGCATATCCGCAGCATCCGGCCATTGGTCATCAGTGGTCATTTCTTGGATTACAGGAGTATACGGCGTCGCAGGATAATGATGTGTTGTGCCAACAGAATGCCGGCTCCTGTAAGAATGTTCGGCGATTCGGGCCCACAACTGGGAAGGCTCATCTTCCCCAGAATATGTCCTTCTTCCTCTTGATCTCCAGGAACTTCTCGAAGACCTCTATCTCGTCCTGAGACATCTTCTGCTTGAGCTCCTGCTCTATGATCCTGGCATGCTTCTCAGGTATGTTGACGTATAGAAGATCTCCCTCGTGAATCTGGCGCCCAACAGTCGGACCATCGATCGATATCGCGACCTCCTGGCCGACCGTCGCCATGGGTATGTTCTCGTTCCTCTGCTGTATTCCACGTATGGTGCCAACCACAGCGCCATCCTCGCGTATCAGCGGCACGTTGTGTGTTATTGTCCCTCCAACCACCTGCACTCCGACTATAGCAGGCTTTGACTGCCTGAAGACGCAGTCGGGCAGTATGCGAACACAACCTGGCTTGATTATGGCCTCGAGCCGCTCCTGCTCCATCTGCATCTTCTTCTCCTCCATCCATGCCTCGTAGCTCTCGAGTAGCGTGTAGATGACATCGCTCTGGAATACAGGAACGTCCAGCTTCTGTATCTCCGAGAGGGCATCCGGAAGTATCTCTACATTGAATCCCAGGATGACTGAGAGAAGTGGGTCCTTGAGTGCAGCGGCCCTTATGACATCCCTGCGAGTTATCGGGCCCACATCAGCCACATGTATGGGTATGTTCTTGGCGCGAAGCTCGCCGACAAGCCCCTCAAGAGATCCAATGGTGTCTGCCTTCAGTATCACGCCGACTGTGTCTGTATCGATCCTCACGGCCTCGATCTCAGACCTTATCTCCTTGGCTATCGCCTCCGGATCCTCTCCCTCGCCAACGACACGGATGGTGGATCCTGCAAGCGCGGTCTCGAGCTTCGGGGCTGATATCTTTATACCGGAGGCAGCGACGACATGCTTCACAGGGGTGAACCGCTCCTCGCTCCGTATCTCCTTGAGCGGCCTGGGCTTGAGAAGCGCCCTCACCTTTGTTATTATCGGCTCGCGTGGCGTCCCGACCACGATCGTATCCCCGACGCTGATCATGCCATCGTAAAGTATGACATCAAGGGTTGTGCCGAGCCCCCTCTCCTCCTTCACCTCAAGTATCGTTCCCACACCCGGACGGTTCGACTCGATCTCCAGGTTCTGCTTCAGGAACCTCTGTGCAAGGCCAACCAGGACCAGGAGAAGATCGGGAATTCCCTCTCCGGTTATGGCGCTGACCGGGATTATGCCCACGGTCTTAGTGAAATCTGTTATCCGGTCGTAGCGGTTGGAGTCGAAGCCGTATTTGTAGAGCTCTCCGACGAGCTCGTATATCTTCGTCTCCAGCGCCTCCACCACCCGCTCGGTCTGTCCCGATAGGCTCTTGGCCATGGGGGCGTTCTCGACAGGTCGCCAGCCTGGGATTCTGTCTATCTTGTTTGCAGCGACCACGAACGGAGTCCTGAACCTCTTCAGGATGTTTATCGACTCGATTGTCTGCGGCTGGAACCCCTCGTTTATATCCACTATAAGTATGGCAAGATCCGCGAGCGACCCACCACGGCTTCTGAGCGATGTGAACGCATGATGGCCCGGGGTGTCTATGAAGAGCAGCCCTGGCACCATGAGGCTCGCCTTGAATCCAGAACCGCAGAACTGCTGTATCACGCTCAGAGGGATCTCGGTAGCGCCTATATGCTGCGTTATGGCTCCGGCCTCGTACTGTGCGACTGTGGTGCCCCTTATCCTGTCCAGCAGCGTTGTCTTCCCGTGATCGACATGCCCCATAACGCAGACTATGGGGGTTCTCAGCTGTGAGACCTCCTCCTTCGAACGCATACCCTTTTTAGATCTCTGACGCATGGTGGATCCTCCCTAAAAATACCGCAGGCGATGAGACTGCGATTCCAGGCAACACCTCACGGTGCTCAGAAACACTCCGATGCAGCTCTTTATCTCTCGATCTCAACGAATATAAATCCTCTGCATCCAGCGGGCACGCCGTGGAGATATCTCCACCGGATTCTCCGCCATCAGAGCTTCTGGTCGTGTTCTTGGAAGCTGATTGGAACGACATGAATCGATAGCCTCACATGAGATTTCGATGAGATCTTGATAGCACATCAGATCTCGGTGATGCGGTGCACACCATATCTCAGGATCAGTAGTACCTTCTCCTCCTTCCAAAGCTCTGTCCGAAGAATAGACCGGCGAGAAGGCCAGCGAGATGTGCCATGTGCCCTATGCCATCTGCTCCCCTCAGGCTTATCTGGTAATAGAGATCCAGGAACGCCAGGAGGGCTATCGCCAGCGGTATCCCCAGAGGTATCGGTATGGGAAAGATTATCACCCTTATCTCGGGCGCGATTATCGCCAGGGCGCCCATGACCCCCATGATCGCTCCGCTGGCGCCCATCATGTATCCGGTGGCCACAAGCATCTCTATGATGCCGCCGAATATTCCGGACGCGAGGAACACCAGGAGGAAATTCCTCTCCCCAACCCTCCTCTCGAGCTCCGTCCCGAAGAAGAAGAGAGCCAGCATGTTCCAGAAGAGATGGCCTATGTCAGCATGAACGAATATATGCGTTACCAGCGTCCAGGGCCTGGACTCGACAAGTGCCGGATTCAGGGAGAGGTATCCCCTCACAGCCCAGGGGTTCACGGCCATTGCGATCGATACGATGATGCACAGAGCGATTACAGCAAGAGATGCCGGAATGCTTGAGCCTCTGGGCTTGATATCATCCCAGATCTGATCGGAGACCATGCCAAATGACAACAATCCTCTGACGATATCTCTTATGGTACCACTTCCAGTTTCAGGACTCTGTGACGTACTCGCCGTTTCTGAGCACTATGACGTAATCTGCGGAGTTCCTCAGCGCAACAGAAAAGCCGGGCTCTGCACCGAAGATTATCGTCTCCTTGCCGTGCTCCATCGCCTTCATGAGCACTGGCTTCAGATCCGCATCTCTGGTGACGAGCGCTATGGTGTCTATGACAGGGTTGTAGATCATGTCGACGCCCTCCACGGCCATCCGCACATCGACATCGCTGGTGCATATCACCGGCTCAAATCCCTGGTTCTCTACGGCCTCTACAAGCTTCTCTGAGGCGTACTGGTTCAGGAAGACCTTTCCAACCTTTATGTCGCCGTAATCCCTGAGTATGTTCCGGATCTCCTCCAGGTCCATCTGGAACTCCTTGCGCAGCATGTTGGGACCATCTACCAGGAGACCTATCTTCTTCCTTCCCTTCTCCTTCTTGGATCCGAGGTACTTCAGGATGTGCTCGAAGTGTATAGCCATGATCGCTAATCCTCTATTTCAGAACCCTAATCTTTATTATGTCCACAGGTCGATTCATATAATTTTCTATCGATGACGGTGGTGTATGGTTTGACCATCGTGGTTTGCAGGCACTAAATTTAACGATCTCTCCCAGATTTTCTCTGATCATTTTTATATTACCGTTGAACCTCTCTCAACTCAAAATAGCCAGGAGGTGCTCGATCGATTCGTATGAGGTCCTTGCGTGGAGAGGCACTGCAGGATCACCTATCGAAGTCGCCTGCCCATTCAATTCTGTGACGAGTTCATTCTCAGCATCATATGGCATCGCGGGAGTCATGAGTTATATGCGATGAAAGCCGATCCCTTCATTGATCCGTGCCCTAAATCCCCTCTCGACGCGCGGAAATGCCTTGAACCCGAAGCGGTCGGAAGGCATCGAGAACCGCTGCCTGCGCACACGAATTAGCGTAGATACACATACAAGGCGCCCGGCTGGAGATCACATGCCGTAAATCCTTCTGGTGTTTCTCACCGTCGCCCTGGCTAGCTCCTCAGGCTCCATCCCCCTCATCCGCGCTATGAGGTTGAGCGAGTCCAGTATGAAGGACGGCTCGTTCCTGCCTTTTCTCGGAGAGAGAAACGGGCTGTCTGTCTCGAGGAGTAGCTGGTCCACCGGCACGCTCCTCGCCAGAGCCTGGTGCTTCACAGATCTGCACACAACTGTTGCTATAGATACGTAAAATCCCCTGTCGACGATCTTCCTCATGGTCTCCAGGCTTCCGCTGTAGCAGTGGAATACCACCTTCTCCATACCCTTAACGAGATCGAATGCCATATCCTCGGTATCTCTGGCGTGTATCACAAGCGGCTTGCCGAGCTCCTCTGCGAGCTGTATCACTCTGCGGAAGACCTCGACCTGCTGCTTTCTGAGGGCTGGATCACTGCACCTGTAGTAATCCAGCCCCGCCTCGCCGACCCCGATTATCTCCCCGGAGTTCTGCCGGATCTCATCAAGGACGAGATCCACATCCCCAGGTCTCATCCGGTCGAGGGAGTTGGGGCTGAGGCCCAAGGTCGCGTGTATGAACTCATGCGACCTGGCCAGCTTCAGCGTCTCTCTGTTCGTATGAAGGTCAACTCCAGAGTTGATCATCTCCACGACGCCTGCAGCTCTCGCCCTCTCTATAACATCCATCCTGTCCTTATTGAAGTGCTTGAAATCGAGATGGCAGTGTGCATCTATGACCGCTACCAAGAGAACATCTCCTGATCATTTCTTTGATCTGCTACCTGGATGCACGTTCCTCGAGGAGCAGAAGACGGTTTATGGCGCTGACAAGCGCCTCCACCGATGCCATGACTATGTCCTCCCGCGCAGACCGGGCGGATACCTTTCTGCCCTCGGTATCCTCTACCCCTATAACGACCTCTGCGAGGGCATCAGATCCCCCTGTGATGGCCTCTATCCTGAAATCCCTCACCCTGATCAGGCTGTCCTGGCCGAGTATCTCCCTCACAGCCTTGACTGCAGCATCCACCGGACCAACCCCGATGTTTGCGAGCACCTTCTCCTCGCCCCTGAAGAGGGCCCTTACGGTGGCTGTGGGCGTGATCGTGTTCCCGGTCATCACGGCCACCTCCTTGAGGACGAGCGCCTGCTCTCCCTTCGCGATCTCGCCCAGGACGACCTCTGCGATGGTCTGGAGATCCGCATCCGTAACCTGCTTGCCCTTGTCGCCGAGCTCCTTTATCCTCCGGAGGATCTCCTGGAGCTGATCCTCTGTCGGATGATAGCCAGACTCCTCGAGCACCTTCTTAACCGCATGCCTTCCCGTGTGCTTTCCGAGGACGATCCTGCGCCTGTGGCCGACCATCTCGGGAGTCATTATGCCAGGCTCGAAGGTGTCGCTCCTCTCTATAACCCCATGGCTGTGTATGCCGCTCTCGTGGGAGAACGCGTTGTCTCCGACGATTGGCGCGTTTATCGGTATCCGCGTCTCTGTGAGCCTTTCAACAAGCCTTGCCGTCTCAACGAGGTACTGCGTTTTTATCGATGTCTTCGCTCCGTATATCGAGTGAAGGCTCATGACGGTCTCTGCGAGGTTCGCATTGCCGGCCCTCTCACCCAGACCGTTGACCGTGACCTGGACCTCTCGCGCACCAGCCTCCACAGCTGCGAGGCTGTTCGCCACCGCGAGCCCGAAGTCGTTGTGGCAGTGCACATCCACGAGTATGTTCATGTAGCTGCAGACCTCTTTCACGAGCCGGTGGAACGCGGACGGCGCCATGACACCCACGGTGTCAGGTATGTTTATTATGTCCGCCCCTGCGCCCTCAACAGCCTTGAAGATCTCCCTGAGAAAGGCCGGGGGCGTCCTGGTGGCGTCCATGGCCGAGAAGAGGCACACCACCCCGTGGTCCTTCACGTACTCGACCGCCTTTATCGAGTCCGCGACTATCTCCTCCCTGCTCTTCTTTATCGTGTGTGCTATCTGGATGTCGGAGGTCGAGACGAATACGTGAACCATGCCGACACCCGCGTCCAGACACCTGTCGATATCGCTCCTGATGATCCTCGAAAGGCCGCAGACTGTGGCGGTGAGCCCCTCATTCGCTATGGCCTTGACGGATTCAAACTCGCCCTTTGAAGATACAGGAAAGCCAGCCTCAATGACATTGACCCCGAGCTTGTCGAGCTGCCTGGCGATTATGAGCTTCTCCTCAGGGGTGAGCGATACCCCCGGGGTCTGCTCCCCATCCCTCAGGGTCGTGTCGAATATCCTCACCTCTTGGCCGCGAAGGTGCTCAAGATGGTAGAAAGCGATCCCACGCAGAAGTTTCTACTGACATGCACGCAGGGTTGAATCGCGTGGAAGATAAAACTTTGCTTTTCAGCCGGAGGCGCAGATGGAACCGGAGTTGTGAGAGAGATGTCTGTGCGGCGCTAGCGAACTGATCCATCTGACAGGAGCGAGCAGGGCGCAGACTCCAATTTTTGCCCGTAAGGAAACTATGAATGACCTGCGGAATATGTAAGGAATGTTTACAAGGCTGAGTGCCGATAAGATTCAGCCACGTACCATGGGGCATTGCCTGTGGAGATCTCTAGGAAGCTCCTCTCTTCAGGTCGGAGAAGCACCAGGCGCCTATCCCTTTGTTATGAGATCGTATCCAACCCGCGCCCTCCGTATGGGAGGCATGTCTCCCCACACAGCCATCTCATCCCCTCTTATAACCAGAGCTGCGATCACCCCAGTTCTATCAACCGCACTGAAGCACTCCTCCAGGCTGATATCAGGAGTGACAGCATTGCCAAGCGCAGTTGCTCCAGCATCTGCTATCGCCGGATCTCTGGATATAACGGTCGCGACATCTGCGCACCCGAAGCTTATCGACGGCCCGACGGTCCCGCTGCTGCTGCAAACCCCCAGAATGCCTTCTGCAGGATGAATCTCAAGAGCCAGGTCCTTTATCGGAGATGCTCCGGCGTATATCCCGACCAGCACAGGCTCATCTGAGCATATCGCTATATCCCCGCCGTTGTCAACGACAGCGTAATCTGCCCCTGCCTCCACCATGGCCTCGACCGCAGATGCGGCTATCGCTCCGGCGACCGCAGCCATCGGTCCGACGTGGAAGAGGGACGATGCATGGCACATCCTTTTCACAACAGCCGGGGCATCATCCACAGGGCGATCGTACGGCTCTAGGGTCAGCTGGAAGATTGGGTCAGAGGCTATGAACTCCTCGAGCTGGATCCTGCTGTCTATTATCGCGCTCTTTGCTATCTCTATGTGCTCCTGAGATCTGGCCACGATTGTGGCTATCGTCTGATGAAGCCTGAAGTGCTCCCGTATCATCAGAATTCGGTTGTACTTCATCGCTATAGCTTTTGAGGATTCTGTGAGAGATGCATCTCGAGAGTGTAGACAAAACCCTTGGTAAGGAGGGGTCAATCAGACGAATCGCGCCCTGTACAGCAACGATCAACAGCCCACGGGATACGATCGCTGGTGCGTGCACCACAATCTCGAAAGTTATATTAAGATATAGAATCATTATATCAATTAATTCGTGAGGTGATTTGCTTGAACGGGGATGTATATAAATTCATAGAGCTCGTCGGCACATCGACGGTTGGGTGGGAGGATGCGGTGAAGACAGTCGTGGAGACAGCCTCAAAGACTTTGAGGGATCTGAGGGTTGCCGAGGTCACCGAGCTTGATGTGAGGCTGGACAAGGGCAAGATCGTCGAGTACAGGGCGAAGGTGAAGCTATCGTTCAAGTACGAGAAGGAGGAGGACTGAGAGCGGAGAACCTGCCCGCGCATTTACAAGGCCAGCTCAGAGATCCAGGAGATCGGAGATTGTTATAGGAAATCAGGCAGAAGACCCCTCCCCTTCAGGGGAGGAGGTCACGTACTCCTGCCACTGATGCCAGCACTGGTTTGTCTCAAAGCTAGTGGTTCGCATCAGTGGTCCGAGCACAAATCATTTTTGGGACCCCTTCATCGGTGATCGTCTCGAAATAGAGGAGTGCTCCGCTTTCATCCCGGCCTTACGGGGTCTTCCAGCTTCGCCCTCTCCCCAAACTAGATGGGGGCCGGACCGGGCATATCAGCTGAGGAAGGTAGATGGCACATAGGAACTGCCCCGTGAAATCGGTTTCACGATAACTATACCAAGGTCTGAGATAACCAGACACCTGCGCCGTCTCTTCGGCCAGCGCTAATTCTGTACATACATTCTCAGATGCGCTTTGTCGTGGCCGGAAGCTTAATATCCCGCTCTGCATCGATCTCGGCTTATGATCATCCACTGGGCAGATGTGATTGCGGAGAGGCTAAAGGACGGTGGCCCGCATACTCTGGCCACAGGCATAACTCCATCCGGGCCTGTGCACATAGGCAACCTGCGCGAGGTCATGACAGCTGATGCTGTATACAGAGCTCTTTTGGACAGGGGCGTGGAGGCGAGGCTGATTTACATAGCTGATACATATGATCGCCTGCGGAGGCTCTATCCATTTCTGGACGAGAGCTTCAGGGAGCACGTGGGCAAGCCTCTGTCCGAGATCCCATGCCCGGAAGGGTGCTGCAGCAGCTACTCAGAGCACTTCCTGAAGCCCTTCCTCAGATCCATGGATATTCTGGATATAAAGCCGGAGGTGTACAGGGCGGATCAGCTCTACAAAGAGGGCGTTTATCTGAACGCCATAAAGACCGCGCTGAAAAAGAGGGACGAGATCGCAAAGATACTGAAGGAGATCTCCGGCAGGGATGTTGCGCCTACCTGGAGTCCATTCGATCCGATCTGCAGGGACTGCGGCCGCATGAACACCACCCGTGTGACAGGATTCGATCTCGATTCCGAGAAGGTCGATTATGTATGCGAGTGTGGGTCCTCAGGGAGCGTGAGCATGCGTGGTGGTGGCAAGCTCGTCTGGAGGGTCGACTGGCCTGCACGCTGGCACATCTTCAGGGTGACGGTCGAGCCTTTCGGAAAGGATCACGCAACAGCAGGCGGATCTTACGATACGGGAAAGCGGATCAGCGAGGATATTTACAGCTATCCTGCACCGTATCCTATCGTCTACGAGTGGATCCATCTAAAGGGGAAGGGCGCGATGCACAGCTCGACAGGGCTTGTTGTGACTGTCCAGGAGATGCTCGATGTCGTGCCTCCTGAGGTCCTGCGTTACCTCATAATCAGAACAAAGCCCGAGAAGCACATAGAGTTCGATCCCGGACTTCCGCTCCTCACCCTTGTGGATGAGTACGACCAGAGGAGGGGGGATGCAAGAGCGCTTGAGCTCTCCTCCATAAGAGACAGCGAGCCATTCACCATACCGTTCAGGCACATGGTGACTGCTGTCCAGATCGCACGTGATGACGAGGATCTCCTGCTAAAAGTTCTGGAGAGGAGCGGATACGAGACATCACGCAGGGATGAGATACTCGCGCGCGCCCGGAATGTGAGGATATGGCTGGAACGGTACGCACCGCCATTTGTGAAGTTCGAGGTGAAGGAGACCCTCCCCCAGGCGGTCAGAAACATCACCCCGGAGGAGCGCCGGGGTCTTGGCATGCTGGCGGAGAGGATCGAGGGAAAGAGCGCGCCGGAGATCCACGACGAGATATATGCAGTGGCAAACGAGCTCGGCATAGATCCGAAGAAGTTCTTCCAGGCGGTGTACCTTGCGTTTCTGGGGGAGCGTCAGGGGCCGAAGGCCGGGTGGTTCCTCGCAAGCCTCGAGAGGGGTTTCGTCAAACGAAGGCTCACCGAGGCCTCTATCGCTTGATTGTGTTGCCCTTTGGGCACTGTCTCTGTGAACCACACCGATCTGTGGATCTGGAGATCGCACGACTCGAGGGGTGCTGGAACGGTTCCGCAATCATCTCCGGCATAACACCAGACACCGTAAGAAATGCATATTCGTCAAACCAGATCCATTCCTACAGGAGATAGAATGTCAGGGATCGAGGAGGCGATACGGAGGCTCGAGGAGATCGCCGGTCGCCACATCTGCGCCGCAAGAAGGGATGAGCTGCTGGAGATCATAGAGATCCTGAGGCGCGAGCTTGAGAGGGAGAAGACCTGATGCGCCTCTCATGCCAGACTGCATGCCTGCAACATTTGATGATCTGAGCAGGTGCTCTCTCAGCCCAATCGCATAACCTAGGTCTTCTGAATGCGAAACAATGGGGCAACGGGCATCAGGAGCGTCTCAGCCCCTTATCTCCCTCAGGCGCCTGATCGTGACCTCCAGCAGGAACAATACCAGCGCGGCCAGAAGCGGCTGCCAGCTGATGCTGGCCCTCTCCTGAACGAGACGCTCACTTGCCCTTCTCGCCTCCTCCACGATGCTCCTTCCCGCCTCCTCCTCTGTGAATATCTTCCCACCATTTGCCTCTATCAGCCCTCTCAGCTCCGGGTTGAATCCGAACTCCCTGTACTCCAGCGGGTAGTTCACGGCGATCCCGTAGTCGTTAACGTAATAGACTCCCTCTGACTCCGGGACGATCGTCACTGTGTATCTGCCGGGGGCTGTGCTCTCGATCCTCGCGCCCGCCCCGATCCTGGGCGGGCTCTCGCTTGAGACGTATATCTCCAGAGGGCTTCCAGCCCACCCATCTCCAGACTCAACCCGCTCCTTCTCCGGCCTCGGATCGCCGACAGCCCAGTTCACCATGGACGATATGAGCATAGAGTTATCCTCAGCGTAAAGCGGCTGAGCCCAGGCACTGCCATCGTCTGTGGCCAGGGAGACGCTCCTTCCAAGTCCGTAGCGCATCGCTGTGACTATCGGCTTTCCGTCTGTCAGCGCCACGAGCCTCTGGGCGCCGGGCTTCGGGGTTACGTCGTTGAAACCGCTTATCGTCGCATTGATCTCTATATCCCCTGTAATGTAGTGGTTCTCATCTGTTATCACAAGCGTGTATCCGGAGACGTTCTCTGCGACCTCATGCTCCCTCTCGATCTCGGGGGTTCTCACCGTCAGGGAGCTCGGATACACTGCAGGACGGAAAGTGGCGCCTGTGAGCGATGCCATCTCCTGGAACCTGCCCGCAGACCCTGCATAGCTCTGGACCTGTATCAGGGTGACCGTTGCGTTCATTTTCCTGAGAATATCGACAGAGTTGAGGAAAACCCGATCGCCCTTGACCTTGTCAGGCTCTATTCTGCCATCTGATATGACCACAATATCTGCCTCAGCCCTGCTCTCGTTGATGATCTTCCATGCCAGGCGGAGCCCCTCGTCCAGGTTCGTCTCGTCCTTTCCGATGGGGGTCTGCAGGCTCTTTATGCTCTCCTCTATGACGCCCCTGTTTCTGACAGGCACCGGCTGTGATACGACGTAGGGTTTGGTGCCGAAGACCACAACGCCAACCCTTGCGTCCCTGAGCTCCGGAGATCTGAGGAGCTCTATCGCGAGGGACTTCTCGTAATCGAGATATGTAGTGCTTTCACCGATCCTCATCGGCGCCATGGTGCTTCCGGAGATGTCCATGACCATGATCATAACCTTCCCGCCCTCGAAGAGGCTCGGGGATGATACGACCGGGAGGGCCCTTTCAAACACAGTGCTGTAATAGCCACCCAGCTCATATGCATCAGGACCTCCGACGACGACCAGGCCGCCGCCGCCTGCCACGTAGTCCTTCAGGCGGTCGAGCTCAGGATCGTACTTGATGTTATCCAGGACGACCGCCTTGTAACCGCTCAGAGATTGTGGGAGAGCATCTGCAGTGCTCAGATCGAAAAGATCCCCGAGCACATCCATCAGAGGAGAGGATCTGCCCAGGAGCAGAACTCGCGGTTTCGGCACAACGTACACAGCTTTTGTGTATCTGTTGTTACTCTCGAAGTGGTCCTCGTCCGGATGTATCTCAGCTCTCAGCATGTGCGTTCCTGTGCTCCGGAACCTGTGTGATATCCTGAGCGACTCGTTTATGCTCTCCAGGGAGCTCCTGAAGATCTCCAGGTCATCCGCATATACCACAAGATCCCCGCTGATGCTTCCGGATTTTCTGATCACTATCTTGAATGGATAGTCTCCATCCAGAACTGCAATATTGCTTCCCGATATCTCGATGCCTGCCTCTTTTGCTTCAGGTTTCATCTCGACTGCGAAGACCGAGACGTTCGAGCTTCTGGCAAGGAGCAGGGCATCCCTGAGCGGGCGTCCGCTGTTGCTGTACCCATCGCTCACAAGCAGGATTGAATCAGCCTGTGGCATGTACTGTATGATCCTGTCCCCCAGCGGCGTGCTCTCGCCCGAGAAGTACCTCAGCTGGGAGTCCTGGATCCTACCGCTCAGGCGCTCTGCGACCTTCAAGTCGAAGATCTCCATGGATGCTGTCTGATCCGAGAGTATCGTTATCCTTGGCCTGCTCACGTCCTTTGTGTGGGTCGTTACTGTGTACGGGTTCGCAAGCGCGATTATGATCAGGCACACCACCAGGGTTCTCGTGATGACCAGAAGCTTCCGGGGTGTGCGCTTCGTGTACAGAAGCCCCGCTGCGAGGACAGCTGGGACGAGCCAGAGCAGCTCCGGCCTCTGGAGGTACATCTCTGTCAAAGCTCCCTCCTCCATCTTATTATCCCGAGCTCGGCCATGAGCAGCAGCAGAGCCGCCAGGATGAGCCAGGCCGAGAGATCCCTCTCCACAAGCTTCTCAGTACTGGCGCTGGATCTGAAGCTTCCGGGAGCGAAGGATCTGCCGCCCCTCAGATCAGACTCAGCGGGATCATAGAGATTAGCAGCGAGCCTCCTTCCATCAAAAGTGTAGAGGCCCACCCTGTCGAGAAGCAGGAGCTGTGCTGTGACCGTGCCTCCGGGCGTGCTGACGGTCGCCTGCCTCTCGAGCGGCACCACCTCCCCTGTCTTCCTGTTGACATCATCCAGCGACGGGGCGCCTGTCAGCCATCTCACCATTTCATACCAGAAGACGGGGTACTCAGGTCTGAGATGGAAATCGCTGCCGTACTCGAGCGCGTTGTAGACGACCGTCCCTCTCCCGAGATTCCAGTATGCGAGCAGGGGAACGCTGTTTAATTCCACCATAATCGTCGATCCGCGCCTTGGCACTGCATCAATGTAAGACCTTATCCCTATCTCCTCGAAGTGGATCCCCTCTCCGAAGACGGGATTTCTCGCCCATGGGATGCCGGTCCTGTTTACAGCGCCTGTGATCCTAACCGGCAGATACTCAGGGCTCGGGGAGTTCTCCTGAGGGATGTAAACTATCTTCCCCCCTGAGTCCACATACCTGTTGATTCCTCCATCTATCGAGCTGTTTCTGATGACCACCAGGTCGTAGCCATCTGGATTGCCCATGGTATCAACGCTGCCAATCGCCCTTAGCGCCGCCAGGGCAGGGCTGCTATCTCCCAGATAGAGAATCCTCGTATCATCCCGCAGCGGGGCGTAGATGTACGCCGTGTTGTCAGCAGATACCGCATCCCTGACATCGAGAGATACCGTGCTGATGCCGGATGGAAGGCTGACTGAAAGGTAGTAGTCCTCATCTGCACCTATGAACGCGCTGTGCTCTGAGCTTCCGCCCTGGGATTGAACTCTTATCGTGAGGCTCCTCGCAGATCCATAGTTGTGAATTCTGCATGTGTAATTGATACCCTCATAGGTCTCTGTCAGCCAGCCCCCGACAATCCCGACGTTATCTCCCCCTCCGCCGGTGTCTGCGAAGACTATGCTGGCACCTGTCGCGGTGAGGGAGTCCCTTGTGGCACCGGGGTCGTCTCCGATCCAGCTTATGAAGTCAGAGATGACGAGAATGTCACCACCCTCCGGTCCTGTCAGTGTATATGCCAGGTTCATCGCGCTCGATATGTCAGCAGGGAGATCGAGCACATCGATTTTATCCAGAATAGACCGGGCCTCATCAGCGCTGCCCTCTCTCAGCGCCACGACGGGTATTGACTCTGCCAGAACGATGCTCACCCTGTCGTATCCGGAGAGCTCTGATGATGCTATGCTCAGAGCGTTCTGGAATGTGCTCTCCATGCTCGCAGATACATCCATAACAAGAACAAGATGCGAGCCGGGGCTCCCTCTCTCGAGGGTGTACGGCCCGGCAGCGGCAATCGAGAGGATAATGAGAATGAGAAGCTGCAGCCAGAAGAGTGGATCCTTTATCATCCTGCTAAGGGCTGCGGATCTCCTGGCCTTTCCAGCCTCGAGGAACCTTATGCTGGGGAAGAGAACGTCACGGGGCTTCGGTTTTATCAGGTAGAGCACGATCAGCGGCAGTATGCTGAGAAGGCCGAGGAGTGCATATGGATTTCTGAATGGCATCTCTTGCTCTGATGCGGAGATCTGAGAAAAATGTTTGCCTGTGCGATAGAGGCAGGAGCTTGCGAAATCTTTATATAGAACTTCAAAACACTTACATCCCCGCTGTAAGAAGAGGTGTCGGAATGGCTGGACTAGGTGGAACACCTGTACTGATACTCAAAGAGGGAAGCCAGCGGACTGCTGGCCGGGAGGCGCAGAGGTCGAACATAATGGCGGCCAAGGCTGTGGCCAGTGCCGTCAGAACCACGCTGGGACCCAAGGGCATGGACAAGATGCTTGTGGACACCCTTGGAGATGTGGTCATAACAAACGACGGCGTTACAATTCTTAAGGAGATGGATATCGAGCATCCGGCCGCCAAGATGATGGTGGAGATCGCCAAGACTCAGGATGAGGAGGTAGGCGACGGCACCACAACGGCTGTTGTCCTGGCTGGCGAGCTTCTGAAGCAGGCAGAGCTGCTTCTCGAGCAGGAGATCCACCCGACCGTCATAGCCACCGGCTACAGGGACGCCGCAACGAAGGCCATCGAGATCCTGAAGGATCTCGCGGTGAAGGTATCGCCGGATGATGAGGAGCTGCTGAAGAAGATCGCCATCACAGCGATGACCGGCAAGGGCAGCGGCAACGCGAGGGGAGAGCTCGCAGAGCTCGCGGTCAAGGCTGTGAAGGCGATCGTGGACGAGGACGGCTCCGTGGATATCGACAACATCACCGTTGAGAAGAAGGTGGGCGGCAGCATCACCGACTCCCAGCTGATCCATGGTATGGTGATCGATAAGGAGCGCCTGCATCCCAACATGCCGAAGAAGGTGAAGAATGCCAGGATAGCGCTCCTCAACGCGCCGATCGAGATAGAGAAGACCGAGGTCGACGCGAAGATCGAGATCACCTCGCCTGATCAGCTCCAGGCCTTCCTGGATCAGGAGGAGTCGATGCTAAAGGAGATGGTCAACAAGATCGTCTCCACAGGGGCAAATGTCGTCTTCTGCCAGAAGGGCATTGATGATCTGGCGCAGCACTTCCTGGCGAAGGCAGGCATCTACACGCTCCGGAGGGTGAAGAAGAGCGATATGGAGAAGCTGGCCCGCGCGACAGGCGCCAGGATCGTGACAAGCCTGCATGAGCTGACCCCGAACGATCTCGGCAAGGCCGGGCTGGTCGAGGAGAGGAAGATCGCCGGAGACGACATGACCTTCGTCGAGGAGTGCGAGAATCCGAAGTCAGTGTCCATAATCCTCCGCGGCGGCACAGAGCACGTGGTCGATGAGCTCTACAGGGCCATGGAGGATGCGCTCCGCGTCGTGGGCGTGGTCGTAGAGGATGGCATGCTTGTGCCCGGCGGTGGAGCGCCCGAGGTAGAGCTCGCTCTCCGGCTCAGAGAGTACGCAGCCACTGTCGGTGGTAGAGAGCAGCTCGCCATAGAGGCGTTCGCCGAGGCGATGGAGATCATCCCGAAGACGCTCGCTGAGAACGCCGGCCTCGATCAGATCGACACTCTGGTCGCTCTGAGAAGCAAGCACGAGAAGGGCATGAAAGCCGCAGGTCTCGATATGGATACCGGAGAGGCGGTCGACATGCTGGAGCGCGGCGTCGTTGAGCCTCTCAGGGTCAAGACACAGGCGATCAGCTCAGCCGCCGAGGCTGCTGTGATGATACTGAGGATAGACGACGTGATCGCCTCCAAGTCGACCGGCGCGGGCAAGGAGGGCAAGGAGAAGGAGCCCAGCGGAATGGGCGAGGACTTCGACTGAGCCCAGTCCCTCCCACATTTTTCCTCATCTCCGAACCATCGGAGATCTGGATAAGGAACCCTCTGGCTGCCGCTGATAATCAGCTGGATGGCAGATCTTTTCCCGATATTTGATGCTTCTGGAGATGCATCCCAGCTCACGGTAGAGCGAGATGCTCCTCGAGGCGCTTCATGGCCGCGATCTCTCTCGGCCCCCCACATCTCTGCACAATTCTTTTGAGCTTTCTTATCTCCTCGAGGTAGGAATCGACACGAAGCGCGTTGTACCTGGTGGCTGCGATTGCAGCCTCGATAACGCACGATACACCGCGGTTGATGGCGCGGAACTCCTTTTTGATGACCTCTCCCCTGACAAACTCGAGCTCTGGCATGATTATGTCTGTTCTGTACGGGCTGCACCTGAAAAGCGCCCAGGACTCGGCATCCTTTAAGGTAAGAACCCCGCCCCTTCTGAGAAAGCACTCTTCTCCAAGATCAGTCATCGCAGCCTCTACGAATATCATCGGATCATGGGTGACGTTCGCCACGAGCTGGCCGGTGGCGAGGACGTTCTCGTATGTGTGCGTCCCGAGAAAGAGACGGACGGTTATGCGTTCTCCTCTTATTATGCCGATTGGGGCTGCATTCGGGACGCCATCACGCTCGGTCGTGACGATGACCTCGTTTATGCCTGGAAGTATGCCAAGCTCATCAAGAACACTATCTGCATCCATTTGTTGCATCTCCTCAGAACCTCAGGCCCCTCATCAGCGCGATAAATAAAGATGATGCTATCAGGTCAGCTGTGGATCCCGGATTGATGTCCCTTGAGATCAGCACCCTGTCCATCTCCATTGCGCTCGAGATGACATCCTGAGATCTGAGAGCCGCGCCTGCCATCCTTGAGACCTCAAGAGCAACATCGATTCCAAATTTGGAAGCCACAAGGCTGTCTGGCTCTTCTGATAGCGCGGTCAGGTACGTGAGAACAACACCTCTGTTCAGCCCGTGCCTCGGAGCCATCTCACAGAGAACATCCGCGAGCTCGAAGCTCCTCGAGAAGCCTGTGGCCCACTCCCTCGCGATCAGGTCGTGCCCCTGAGAGATGCGCATAAGCTCTATCAGCCGCATGCCCCTCGCTGCGATCTCGTCAACTGCTCCTGGATCCTTCAGGCTCATCTCCTTCACATCAGCAGCCCTGGCACCAGCAAGCTCAAATGCTCTGTAAAAACATATCGAGTCCTCCACAGTGGTCGATTCCACAACTCTGAGGATCTCTGATCCGAGCGGTCCGGGCCTGGATGCTGCAGATGCGAGCGGTATGAGCAGGGCTATCTCCCCGAAGTGTGTGTTGCCACTCAGCCCCCACTCACGCCATGCCGAGACTGTATCCAGAATGAGCCTGCCCACCCCCGACGCCCCAGACGCGGCCCTCCTGAATGAGGGATATGAGAGCACGGCGCTCGCGACAAAGTGGCTGAAGCTCATGTCCTCGTAATCGTGACATCTGTCCACATTTCCTGGCTTGGGGCTTGAGGAGAGCTCCAGCAGCATGGCCAGCTGGGCCATCTGGGCGACCCTCTCCGGATCAATTATCATCTCATTCATCATCTCAGCAGGATTTAACAGGAGGACAGACAGGAGGCATTCACCGCAGCAGTCCCTCAGCGACTCTTCTCTTCAGGATCATGTACTCCTTAGGTGTCAGACCTGCCCTTCTAAGCGCCACATCCCTCAGGTAGCATGGTTTTGTTATCTTGCAGCACCATATCAGGCTGCCAAAGCATGTTCCATCGCCCTTCTCGAGGGGTGTCCCCCTTGCGAGCTCGAGCTTCCTCCGCACGAACTCATCAGGGGTCATGCCGAGCCTTTTCAGGGCGCCGTGGACAGGGCATGGCTTGACCGGAGGGCAGCAGAATGCGAGGCCTCGAAGGTCGCCGCCGGCGCATATGTGCTTCGGAGCGTTGTACCATCCTGTGATATCCTCGAACTTCCTGAGGGCAGAGGAGATCCAGCTTGCAAACTCCTCGTCTGTGGATTCCTTGAGCGAGATCGCATCCGCGCCCATCGAGAGCAGGCGCTTCGCGTCTTCGAATGATTTTATCTCAGATAGCGCCATTATTCTTGGTCCTCTGACATCTGATATGCTCCTCAGAACCGAGGTCGCAGATCCATCACAGCCTCTGAGATCGAGGTGAATCAGATCGAGCCCTGCAGATTCGAGGCTCTTAACCGCGCCCGGGTTCGACTTCGGGCTCAAAGCAGCCGGCGAAATGCGCAGCGAGGTTGCAGCCCCAGCTGATTTGATCAGCTTAATCAGGCTGCATGCTCTGGTGAGATCAATTGAATCCCTATCGGAGAGATCGAGCTCCAGGATCGCATGCATCCTGGCCGCGGTTCTTGAAAACTCCGGGAGCCTGTCGGGAGATGCTGATCTGAATGATAGCACAGCCGGCACACCTGCATCCCTGACGAGCGCCTCGATATCGTCTCTCTCCTCTACATCCTCAAGGACTGCAAGCCCCACACCCGGCGGGCATGCGTTTCCGTGGCATATCATGGCCACCGGGCTCTTCAGAGATGCGTACCCTATTTTCAGCATCGATATCCTCGAATTTGACAAGGGATATCAGCCTTTCGATGGCTCATGCGACGACCCTCAAATAACCCATGCAGATCACGCAACGATCTCGATTCGCTTTGCCTGAGGTCAGTGTGGTTCGCTAAAAGGTCTCGGAAGATCATAAGACAATATGCCACACAGCTCTTGTGTGGATGCTGTTGATATCACAATACGAGCAAAAGCCAGTGGTTCATCTCTGAGGCTATGGGTTGCTGGAGATCCCCTGAGCAGTGCAGCTTTCCATATTGCATCTCCCCTCAGAACCATCTGGTCAAAGCGTAAAAGATGCCTCGCGAAAGAGCATACCATATTCTGCCACAAGAGCTGTGCAGGCGACCGATCTCTTGTGATCAATACGTCAGCAACTCCGGCCTGAAGACCGGAGTCTCCTCCACCCATACACCCCAGGGGGTTTTATGATGCCCGGACGCGAAACCCCATCGAGACATTATGAGGGCATACTGACCATGGCAATTTTCTGCAGATCGAGCATCGTTTGTCAGATAACATTATAAAAATTATCTGTAAATGTTTACATAGTTTGGAAAGGGTTAAATCCAGGTCATAACGTCAACTCTCTTTACACGGGGATGTACTTTCATAGTGTTAGTGTGATATAAATATCTAAAAACGATTGAATTTGCCTGGATCAAGGCAGATTGTGCAAACCAGGAGGTGGGGTGGCAACATGTGCGTGTACTGGACAGGATCCAAAAATAAAGCATTATTTAAAAAATTAAATTTTGATGATTTTTGCCAGTATCTTTGTGCATGGTTTAAAGCTATTCATATAATTACTATCATCATCGCAGCAGCGTGTCTCTGCATCTCGTTACATGCAGCCTCGGGATCGTCAGTCAAGAATACTACGTCAGTTTATACAGTTGACAGTATAGCTACGGATTTATACGAACCTCTGGGAAGCAGCGGTGCGCTGAGAGTCGTTGTGGAGCCGGATTCGAGAAGGGCCATAGGCGATGTGGTTATTTTCTCTGTAAGTCTTGAGCTGCCCGGGGACGTTCACGAACTGAAGATCATGGATGTTCTCCCTTCAGGTCTCAATTACCTCAAATGTGAGGGAGACATTCCCGCTCCGCATCTGGACGGCAGGACCCTGCTGTGGAATCTTGGATATACAGAGAAGACCGAGATCGCCTTTCAGATCTATGCAGTTGTTCGGAACATAATAACGAACCAGGATGGCACAGTGCTTCTCAACAAAGTTGAGGCCACATGGAAGGACCATACAGAGACGCTCTGCTCCACAAACGCCAGCACACCGATCACCATCACAGAGCCAGACATAAAGATCTCCATCAGCTCCAACAAAACGACCGTTCATGCTGGATATATCGTGGAGCAGATCGTGACCCTGCGCAACACGGGCTCGAGTAATGCATACGATGTCAATCTGAGTGTGACGATCGCGGATGGGCTTGAGGTTCTGAGCACGGATCCAGAGCATGCTGTTGATGGGAGAAACATAGCATGCACTTATGACAAAATCCGCGCCGGGGATGCTGAAACTCTGAGGCTTGCTCTCAGGGTGAGAAGCACAGTCGTATCCGGGGAGAGCCTGAGCACCGGAGCCTATGTGACGTGGACGAGCCTGCCCGGGAAAGACCCCAATGAGCGGTGGGGCGGAGGAACGAGTCTCAATAATTATGATGAGTCTACATCTGCGAAGCTCACAGTGTCAGGAGACGTGAGCATATCCAAGACGCCCGATACGAACAGGAGCTGTGCCATCGGTGATTCTGTGACGTACAAGATCCACCTGAACCTCCCGAGGGCCATTCTCAGGGAGGTGATCATCACAGACACCATTCCCGATGGCACGATCTACGACCCATCGAGCCTGAGGACCAGCGGTTTCGTTCCAAATGACATCCAGCCACCAGCCCCTGAGGGCGACACGCTTGTTCTCTCCTTCGGCGATCTGAACAACACAGAAGATGTCGATATGGACATCTGGTACAGCGTGATTGTCGCGAACCGGAGGGAGAACAGGAACGGTGTCTTCCTGATACCAGGAGCAGCCAGGATCACCTGGAAGAGCTACGATGGCTCATCGAGGCAGCGAACCGACAGCAAGGCAGGAAGCATAGAGGTCGTGGAGCCATCGCTGGCCCTGGTGAAGAGCGCGCCATCATATGCGATCGTGGGTGATGAGGTGAGGTTCACGCTCTCGTGCTCTCATGATGGTGGTAGTAGATCCGATGCTTATGATGTCATCCTCGCGGACTCCATCCCGGAGGGCGCAAGACTTGTAGGGATCAACACGAGCCGGCCGATGGGCTTCGAGCAAATTGGCAGAGATCTTGTATGGTCCATTCAGAGGCTTGGGAGAGGGGAATCCGTCACTGTGACATACACGATCCTGCCGGAGACCGCAGGCAGTGCAGGAGGCGCTGCGAGGCTGTACTGGTCGAGCAGGGAGGGCGATGACCCGAACGAGAGGTCAGGGCTCTGGAACGATCTCGACTGTTACAACAAGACCGCAGAGGCTTATGTCGCGGTGGAGAATTTCAGCATTAGATGCGAGCCTGAAGGGCCTGTGAGGAGGGGCTTTGGAGAGGATCTCATGATTCGCTTTTACGGCGAGCTCCCCTCCATGAGGGATGCATGGATGAACCTGAGCCTCAGGGGATTGAAATACGATGCATCTGGCATCAGACGGAGTTTCAATCCGCTGGAGGAGATCGTTCGCGGGGATAGGATTTGCTGGCACCTTGGGGGCGTGCAGGCCATGCATGTTGATATCTCCCTGAAAGCGATCGTCGATGATTATGCGCCCGGGGCGGTCCTGGAGCTGAGCTGGATCTCGAATGGTCTCACTAGATCCATCTCTGTGGCGACAGGGCCGGTGGAGATCGCCGAGCCGCGGTTGAGGGTGGAGAGGGCTCCGGCTCTGAGGAGCCTGGAGACGGGCGATATTTTGAGGTGCTCTGTGAGGATCGATCACTCGCCCGAGAGCGCATGCGACGCATGGAATGTGATTCTCAGGGAGAGCATTCCCCCGGGCATAAGGATCCTTCGGGAGAGCGTGAGAACGTCTCCGGAGAGAGGAGATGTTGAGATCGGTGAAGGCTCCCTGCTCTGGCGGATCGGGAGGCTAGGGCTCGGCGAGAGCGCCTTGCTGGAGTACGATGTCGTGGCCCTCTCAGACGGCCGATCTCTCTCAGAGTCAAGACTCACATGGTCCAGCGCTGAGAGCGGAGAGCGTAATTACACTGCATCTGCATCGTCAGAGTTCATCGTCGGATCTTCATACCTAAGCGTGGCTGCGCCGGAGATGGCATGCGGTTTCGTGAACTACACAGTTCATTACAGGAACATCGGTGAGAGGGATATCAGGGGTGCTGTTCTCAAGGCGAGATATGATCCGCTTCTCGCCTTCGTATCATCGAGCCCTGTGCCGTGCGCCCCGGACGGGAGCATCTGGTCGGGATGTGCGCTGCCGGATGTGCTTCATCCGGGGGATGAGGGCACCATAAGAATCATCACAAGGGCCGGAAGGGCTGCGAATGGGAGTGCTGTGGATACCACCTTTACGATGTCGTTCGAGGGGCATGAGGAGAATATCTCCAAGAGGACGATCCTGATCGCCCCAGAGCTCTCAATCAATGCAACAGGCTCTCCCGAGGACGTTAAGAGCGGTGAAACTGTAATCTACACAGTGAGATACAGAAATACGGGAGTTCTGAAGGTGACAAATGTATCTCTCAGAGCCTTGTTCCCATCCAGCGTGGAGATCATCAGCGCGACCCCGCTTCCGAGTATCTCCACCGGTGAAGAGATCGTCTGGTCGGAGGGCTCTGAGCTCATGCCTGGAGATGAGAGAACCGTACGCATCAGCGCTCTTGTGAACGGAGATGATGTGGTGAAGGCGACCTTCACCCTGGAGAGCTCAGAGTCGCTGCCTGTATCCGCGGAGGTATCCACGCATGTTCATGTCCCCAAAAGAGAGATCACGGTCAGAAAGCAGCCATCGTGCACAGAGTGCAGGCGCGGCGATACTGTGGAGTATGATATCAGGGTTTGCAACCCATCTGATGCAGATCTCTGGAACATCACCGTGAAGGAGATCCCGGATCCAGGATTCATAATCCAGGAGGCAGATCCTGCACCAGGACCTGATGGCATGTGGCATATCGGCCGTCTCCGTGCTGGAGAGTGCACCCTGATAAGGATCAGCGGGATGATTCCGACGAGCGAGATGTACTTCGACATGGCCGGGAGCGTTGAGGGGAGGGGGTTCACCAGAACATACAGGGAGTGCACTTCGGGCTTCGAGGGCGCAGCGCTGCGCAACTGCGTCCAGGCCTTCTCTGGGAACCTCTCTGCAGGTGACTGCGTCACTGTGAGGATAGCAGCTGAGAAGGGATCGGAGCTCCGGATGATGGAACACGGCAGTGGATCTCTCCGCTCGCAGGAGGGGATGTCCATGAGCACAGAAAATCGATCCATCAGGATATCGAGGTCTCAGGCGGCTGAAAGCAGCATGTACGAAGGTGATGTTCGCAGGAGATCCGTTGCATTCGAATCTCCGTGGAGCGATTACTTCGAGATCTCGAACAGGGCCACTCATGGGGGCATGAGGTCGTTCGCCAGGGCTGAAAGGGAGACCAGCAGCATCGAGGCTGCTGCAGATTCCAACGGCACTGTGGTCTCTCTTGATATGGTGCTCATCGGATCCGGAAGCATTCTGGCGGAGAAGATCTCAAACATCACGGGGGCTATGAGAGCATACGATCGACACTCCGGCAGATCGGAGATATCAGTGAGGTTCGAGGAGCACGGGGAGTACGGGAGCTATGGCCATTCCTACCTCGGAAGTGGCACGCTCGTATCAGGCCGGAGCTATGGAGCGCTGCAGATTCACACCTCCGGCTCAGGAAGATACATCTCAGAGGGGTCCGTGAGCCATGGATCGATCAAAGAGAGCTTGAGCGTTGCGGCCAACATCTCTAAATGGCGCTCAGGCGCATGGCTCAGGGGCGGACAGAGCATACGTGAGGAGTACTCCGGATCGAGGATCGAGAAGGAGACGGTGCTCACCGCCAGAGGGCTTGAGACGAACGTGAACCTCTCCGGAATGGCGGTCACAGATACGCATACCATTGATTCACATCTGAGCGATATCTACATCGGAAATTACACAATGAGGAGAAGCATCAGCCTGCCTGTTTCATACAAGTATGGATCGCCGCACATGAACATCTCCACAGAGATGTACATGGAGGGATCGGATATCATGCGTCTCACTGTGAAAATACAGAACGACGGGGTCAGGGATCTCTCCCCTGTCTACATCACCTCGGTGGTTCCGAACGGATCGAGGGTTCTGGGCGCGTATCCAGAGCCGGAGATCGATAACGATGTGATGAGGTGGAGACAGGATGTGCTGAGAGCTGGCGAGCCTCTCGTGATAACCCTGCGGCTTGATGTGAGGGATGCCCTGAGCAGGGAGATCCTTGTCAGGGCCGCAGGCGGATTCGATGGGCGGTGGGTGTATGCGATGAACAGAACATCGCCTGCACAGTGCTGCAGCGACTAGAAGTCCAGAAGCGACCTCTGGGATGGTTCTTTTGAGGAAGGGGCTCTGGGCGGGGGAAGGGATATCCTTCCGTACCTCCCGCCACCTCCTGGGGTAACCACGACATCTCCTGATCTGAACGCCTCTATCGCCCTTGCGACCCTCTCATCTGTATTCAGCTCAGAGATCTCCGCGAGCAGGAGCACCTCTATCTCGGTCCTCTCAGATACCAGATCGCTCCATATCTTTCTCACGCCTGCTGTGAACACACTCTTGTGGCCGAGGGCCATCGCGATTATCTCGGCCAGGGGGATTATGTGGATGTACGGAGGCCTGTGATCCGGGTGCACCGGCTGCGGCAGATCTGCTAAGATCTCGACCCTGTCCCTGACACCGAGCTTGATCGATCCGCCGCATCCGCACCGTCCCAGCAGCTCATCCATCTCCTTCATTGTATACTGCCTGTAGCATCTGGTGCATGCGGTTCTGTTGTACTTTCCCTCCTCCGGGTAGAAGCCGACGTTGAGAAGGGGTTTGCGCCCCGATCTGCGCTCTATCGCGAGCCTGAGCTCCTGAAAACTTATATCTCTGATATCAAACTGGTTGAACTCCCTTCCGAGCTTGTTCGACCAGGGAGAGTGGCCATCCGAGTTCGACAAAAACGTCCTCTCCCTCAGCTCGCTTATGCGATCCGCGTAGTCTGAGTCGGCGCTGAGGCCGAGCTCTATGAAAAGAATATCATCGGCTCGATCTCCGTAACATTCTTTAAGTGATCTGTGATGCGCGAAGATCCCTGTCCATGGCGTGAACGCGTGGCTCGGCCCGATGATGCAATCCGCCTCGAGGCAGAGATCCGCGATCTCTGCTCCGCTTAAAAGGATTCTTGGCCTGCCATCAGTATCTATGTTGCTCGAGCTCTTCCGGAAGATCTCCCTCAGCTCCCCGGCCTTGGAGAGATCGGGGATGAGAATCAGATGGTGAACGCCCTCTGAATCTTCGACTTCGGCTGTCACGACGAATCCTGTCAGGTCGTTATGCCATAGGATCCCGTCCCTCTCCGGAAGCCGCCTGAGATTCTCAAGCCATTGCGGGTGGAGCGCGTCGCCAGTGCCAACGAGGTGTATGCCCTTTCTGCGCGCCTCAGCCGCGATGGTGTCGAGATCCATCATCCCAGATGTGGCAGCTGAGTACTTTGAGTGTATGTGGAGATCTGCACTTACATTCATTTTAGTATTTATATTTTATTTACATGCTTGAATGGTACGGCTCCTCACTGAAATCAACGGAGCGACCATGAATTCGGCGCGTTGGTGCTCGGCCTGCGCAGGCGTTCCGTGATTCGAGCCAATGAAGAGCATATGCTGCAGCCTTCCCCTTGAGCATCTGAAATGTCGTGGTTTCCATATCGCATTTTATTGAATGTATCCATATGCTGCAGCATTCACCCTGAGTTCTCTGGCTCCTCCGGCCTGCCTATCCGCGGCAGTCTCTCCATATCTATCTCTATCTTTATCACGTCCTGATCTGCCTCCAGAGATCTCACGATCACATGAAATATGTATCGCTGCGTTCGTCTTCCCTCGGGAATCAGGATACTGTGGACCTTTCGGAGCTTGCTCACGCTCGCAGCGTAGACTGCTGGACCGCTCTGCAGGAACAGCAGCCCTGGCAGGTTCAGAGAGTCGTGCCCGAACGACGGAAACCTCTCCTCGATCCTCTCCTCGAGCATCCTGCGCGGTATATCCACAGAGCCGATATCGCTCTCAACCCTTATGCCGTTCTCATCCGCCCTTATCGATCTTATGTGGTATCTGAGGGCGCTGATGAGATAGCTGGTCCCCCTCCCCTGCTGTTCTGCCGGAACTATCGACTCGAGCATGTCCATGAAAGGCCGTATCAGGGGGCTTGTGCCTGCAAAGAACGCACCTGCCAGGTTGGAGACCTCTGTTTTGGCATCCCTCAGATCATTCTTATCTATTGTCAGTGTAACCATGGTCGATCTTCTGCGATCCTACAAGATATATCCACCGCAGCGTGAGAAGCACCCATGCCATCGAAGCGAGACTGAAGTGAGAACCGTGCACGTCCTGATAGGAGCGAGCAGGGCGCAAACCCCCATTTTTAGGAGTAAGAGACCTATATGGTCAAGAAATAACGTCTGAGTTGCGGACTGAAACTGGATCGAGATCGTAATGCAGCGTTGAACATGCTCACACTCTGAGGGGTGGAGCCTGTGGGGATGCCGGATGATCAGAACTGTGAAACCTTCGACTTGCTTCCAAGTCGAAGCGCAGGAAGCCCCGCTCTTCAGGGGGAGGAAGTCGCGGTCACACTGTATTTACATATGTGTCTGCAGCTTCCAGCCATATTTTGATACAATTACCCCTTTGCTTCCAGTGTGACCCTGCATTTACGTCATCTTGTTAATCGCAAAAAACAAAATTAGATAATGCACTTATATTTACAGAGTGGGGAGTTTTCGATATCTGTAGAACGTAGACATATTCCACATACCATAGCTTCCAGTGGAGCCGGTCATCCCGCAAGGGTGCAGGTATATGGAACGCCCTCGGAGCAGCAGACTACCGGCATCTATTTTTGATAGGAAATATTCTGTGGTTGCAATGACACTGGAGTCTCTGGTATCGGAGCTCAGGAGCTTCGTGGGCATAACCAGAAAGCGAAGCATTGGCGATATGCTCAGGTATTTTCCTGCCGTCTCTGATAGGGTGATAGCGGATTTCGGCGAGGATGCTGCCGTCATAGATAACGGCGATGAGGTTCTTCTCCTCGCCGCAGACGGGATATGGTCGGTGCTGATGGATGCCGATCCCGAATGGGCCGGATACTGCGCTGTTCTTGTGAACGTCCATGATATAGCTGCCATGGGAGGCACCCCGATCGCCATGGTGGATGTTCTATCCGTGAACTCTCCAAAAATTGCGGATGCTGTCCTGCGGGGGGTCGAGAAGGGGATTGAGAAGTTTGGAGTCCCGATAGTGGGCGGCCATCTCCATCCGGACACGCCCTACAACGCACTGGATGTGGCGATTCTGGGCAAGGCCAGGAGGGACGGCGTGATACTGAGCAGCACCGCAGAGCCTGGTGACGCGGTGGTGGTCGGGGTTGATCTTGAGGGAACAGTTCATCCGAGCTTCAGGATAAACTTCGACTCAACCAGCCACAAGGACAGGGAGACGCTGGGACGCCAGATCACTTCTATGCGTGCGCTCGGTGAGAGTAGACTTGTCACAGCCGGAAAGGACATCAGCAATCCGGGGATGCTCGGGACTCTCGGAATGCTGCTCGAGACCAGCGGTGTCGGCGCGGAGGTTGAGATCGACGCGATACCGGTGCCCGCTTCACTGGCTCTCGTGGAGTGGCTGAAGATGTATCCGGGCATGGGTTTCGTTGTCACAACCAGAGACCCATCTGAGGTCGTGGATGTATTCAGGAGGCACGGGCTGAGTGCTGCGAGGATCGGCAGGGTGATCGAGGAGAGAAGGCTTGAGGTTGTGAGCGGGGAGAGGAGAGCAGTTCTCTTCGATTTCGAGAGGGATCGTGTGACTGGCATAAACTGAGGGGTAAGATGGATCGCAGATTCATCGATCTGCTTGAGGAAAAAGCACGCAGCTGCAGGGCGAGGATCGGAATAGGGCTGGTGAACCCCGGGAGGGATGTTCTCGAGAGCCTCGTCCCGGCGGGGGAATACGCTGAGATCATCGCTGTAGGAGATGCAGCTCCTGAGGGCATCGAGCTGATCCGCTCTGCCTCGCCTGAGGAGGAGCTGATCCGGCTTCTTATGAGCTCAGAGATCGACGGGGCTGTGAGGGGCAACATATCCGCCACAAGGACTATGAGGGCTCTCTCGAGGGCCGGGATCGATGTCATGAGGATGGCCCTGCTGGAGCTCGGTGGATGGGCGTTCTTCCTGGCTCCAGTCGGCATCGATGAGGGGGAGACTCTACAGGACAAGCTGGAGCTTGGCATGCGCGGGGCATCTTTTCTCAGGGGAATGGGCGTAGATCCCACGGTCTCGGTTCTCTCCGGCGGCAGGCTAGAGGATGTGGGAAGGAGCGAGCATGTCGATACGAGTCTGGCGCACGGCGAGTTCGTGGCTGCGCGGCTTAGGGAGAACGGCTTCGATGCGATCCACAGGGGAATACTGATAGAATCCGCGCGCGGAGATGATCTCGTGCTCGCGCCGGATGGCATATCAGGCAACCTGCTCTTCAGGACGATGCTGATGGTATGCGGCGCAACCGCCATGGGCGCGCCCGTTCTCACAGATGAGATCGTCTTTGTCGATTCCACCAGGGCCAGATCCGAGTTCATCGGCCCGATAATCCTGGCGAGCGCCCTGGTATCGATGAGATGCGGACGATGACCCAATGCGATCTACAACACATAAGCGCGCCTTTCGAAATCGTGTTGAGGCGAGTCCTGTGGCGTTTGCTGAAAGCATATATGGAGAGTTAACCTCCTGTGGCGAATTTCCGTGGATCAAACTAACAGCAGATCCCCCATCATTTTTGCATGCATCTCATGTAGCATGCGGTTTTGTGACCAATAACATGCTTGGTTCAGGTACTGTGCCAACGAACGCCACGGTGTAGATTCATTAACAAGACATTCTGTGTTGGATAAAAATTCGCAACCTGAAGGCCATTAGGGGTAAAGATGGAAATTAGCCAAGAATCGATGCCTAGAGATGGAATTCTGAAAAAGTTATCCAACACATCAACAAGACAGGAAAATAATCTTTGGGAGTGGAGAACGCGAAGCAAGACCCCGCCCTTCAGGGCGGGGTGTTTTCGCTACAGGATCGCTCCAAAGATCGGAGTTTGCGCCCTGAAACCATAATCACGCCTTTGATCTCGCCCAGGACTCGATGTTATCGATGAGGTTGAACTCCACGACCTTCTTCGCGTCAAGCAGCATCTTTGCTATCTCCTTGAGCGAGAATCGCCTTTCTCTTCCGTCCCTGTCCCTGACGCCGATCTCCTCGCCCGGAGACTGCGCGTCTATCTGAATGAGCATCTCGCCGAGACGGGAGCACGCATTCTTCAGATAGCGCACGGTGTAATCCATCAGTGGCTCTCTATCTGATAGGTTCTTGTTGACCTCTTTTATTGACCAGCACATCGTGAGTACATCTGAGTACATCTCAGCACCACCCAGAGAACGTGGAGCATTCTATTTAACGGTGCCGTCAGAAAGGTGGGGCTGGTGCGATTCGAACGCACGATCGACGGGTCTCTCCGATTCTGAGAAGACATGATCATCTCAGTGCTCCAACGGATCATCAACACCATCCCCGTCGGGATGGCTCAGCAGACCCGTTGCTCATCATCCAATCATACCGCTGGAGCCCGTCGCCCTACCTGGCTAGGCCACAGCCCCTTAGCGGGCCGAGAGGGATTTGAACCCCCGACCTAAAGGTTAAGAGCCTTTCGCTCTACCTGACTAAGCTACCGGCCCGCGTCGGTAATATGACAAAGCTATTTATAAGCGTTTCGATCTCGCCATCGAGCGTGGGCGATCACATCCCGTCAGGCTTTGAGGATCTCGATCTTCGGAGATCCCACTGCCAACAGATTTTGGGGTCGTGCTCTTGGGTCCTGCTCGATGAATTGTCTTTCAGGATCGCCGTCAAATGGCATAATTCCCCATGGTTTCTGCGGGGTCCACATGCTGCTGATTTCTTTGGCAAGCCTCTGCAGTCGCATGCGGGGTTTTCAGTGATACGAGCACACGAAGTAGCTCTCTGATGCTGCCGATTTACCCTTCGGCCATTCGAGCCCATGAACCATCAGAACTCAGCTGACCACAAGATCTATGTCCACGCCCAAGATAACTCATGAGGATGGATCACTCAGACGATGAGATACTCTCTCTGTTCGATGATACGGTTAGGGAATGGTGGATCAGAAGCTTTGGCGGCCGGGAGAGGATGTTCACACCGCCCCAGAGGCTCGCAGTGCCCCTGATCCACGCGGGAAAGAGCGTGCTGATAAGCTCACCAACTGGTTCGGGCAAGACGCTCTCTGCATTCATCTCCATAATAAACAGCCTCTTCATACTCTCCAGAACGGACGGACTCGAGAACAGCGTTTACTGCCTGTACATATCGCCGCTGAGATCGCTGGCCAACGATATACACAGAAACCTGGAGCGCCCGCTGGCTGAGATACAGGAGATCGCTGCAGAGCGGGGAATAGATGCGGTGGAGATCAGGCACTCAATCAGGCATGGTGACGTATCATCATCGGAGAGGGCGAAGATGCTCAGAAAGGCCCCGCACATACTTAACACGACGCCTGAGAGCCTGGCGTTGCTGCTCAACTCACCGCGCTTCAGGGAGAAGCTAAGGACCGTCAGGTGGGTCATCGTCGATGAGATACACTCGCTCGCGGGCTCCAAGAGGGGCGTTCACCTCTCGCTCAGCCTGGAGCGTCTGGAGGAGCTCAAAAGAGAGACAGGCGGGGAGAGCTTTGTGAGGATCGGCTGCTCCGCGACCATCGAGCCCCTAAAGGAGGTCGCTGCGTTCCTCGGTGGTGTGGGCAGAGAGGTTGAGATCATCGACACCAGATTCTCCAGAAGGTTCGATCTCAGGCTGATATGCCCAGTGCCCGATCTCATCTCCACGACCCCTGGAGAGCTCAGCCGTGCGCTCTACGAGGCGCTGGATGAGCTGATACAGACACACAAAAACACGCTCATATTCACGAACACAAGGAACGGGGCCGAGCGGATACTCTACAACCTCAGGGCGAGGTATCCGGATCGATACAACGAGAGCAACTCAGGATGCCATCACGGCTCAATGGGGAAGACGAGCAGGCTGGATGTCGAGGAGAGGCTGAAATCAGGGGATCTGAAGGTTGTGACCTCTTCCACCTCACTGGAGCTAGGGATAGACATGCCACATCTCGATCTAGTTCTCCAGATAGGATCGCCGAAGTCGGTGGCAGCCCTGCTCCAGAGAATAGGAAGGGCGGGCCACAGCCTGGATCAGGTTGTCAAAGGAAGGGTCGTTGTTCTCGACAGGGACGAGCTCATAGAATGCGCGGTGATGCTCGGATGCGCAAGAGAGGGATTCGTCGACAGGATACACATCCCCAGAAACTGTCTTGATGTTCTATGCCAGCACATCCTCGGAATGGCCCTGGAGCGACAGTGGCGGATCGATGATGCGCTCAGGATCATACGAAGATCGTACTGTTACAAAGACCTCAGCGATGACGATATGAGGTCTGTAATGACATACCTCTCCGGCTCCTATGCCGATCTTGAGGAGAGAAACATCTACGCGAAGATCTGGTACGACCCTGAGAGAGGAGAGTTCGGTAAACGCGGCAGGAACTCCAGGATGATATACATGCTCAACCTGGGGACGATACCGGATGAGTTCTCCTGCGATGTCGTCACAAGGGATGGAAGATGGGTCGGGAACCTGGATGAGAAATACCTGGAGCGTCTCTCAAAGGGAGATGTCTTCGTCCTTGGCGGCAGATCGTATGCGTTCAGATACAGGCGCGGCGGAAAGATCTACGTCGATCCCACCGGAGAGCGCCCGACGATACCGAGCTGGTTCTCTGAGAAGCTCCCGCTCTCATTCGATCTCGGCCTTAGGGTGCTCCGGTTCAGGGCGCACATGCTCGATCTCATATTGAGAGCTGATGAGGAAATGGTCGTTCAGCACCTCCTCGAGACGCTCCCGATAGACGAGAACAGCGCCAGGAGCATCTACCAGATATTCGAGCAGCAGATCAGGTACCTCGGAGAGGACTCGGTCTCGACCGACAGGCGCATTGTGGTGGAGGAGACTAGGGATGTGAAGGGGAGAATGGTGTACTACTTCATGACCAACTACGGGCTGAGGTTCAATGACGGGTTCAGCAGGATGGTCGCTTACCTCATTTCAAAGGATGGCAGGAGCAATGTTCTGGTATCGATCGCGGACACAGGCTTCATGCTCTCAATCCCTGAGGGATCAAGAGCTGATCCTGTTACAGCTCTCAGATCCATCAAACCAGAGATGTGCGAGGATCTGATCAGAAGAGCGGTCGAGAACACGAACCTCCTGAAGAGGGTGTTCAGGATAAACGCCACCAGGTTCTTCATGATCCTGAGGAACTACATGGGACACAGGAAGAGCGCGAGAAGGCAGCAGGTATCCGCAGATATGCTCATAGGTCTCGCAAAGCGGCTCGAGGACTTCGCTGTCCTGAAGGAGAGCTACCGCGAGATCGTGGAGGACAAGTTCGAGCTTGACAACATAAAGAGCGTTGTGGGAGCAATAAACAGCGGGGATATAGAGATCGTGAGAAAGAGGAGCCCATCGCCAGGCCCGATGGCATTCGGAATTGCATCCATCGGAGCTCCTGATGTCGTTCTGGCGCAGGACAGGCTTGCGCTCCTGAAGGAGTTCCAGAGAAGGGTAATGGAGAGGATCGCGGGAGAGAGCGCAGCGTGAGCATCGAGGATCTGCGGGAGCATCTTATTAAAAGATTCGATTTCCTTCTGGGAGCTCTTTACATCAGAGAGATCGAGACATGTGTGCTCTCTGATATCCACATAGGTCTGGAGGAGGAGCTCTTCGCCCAGGGGCTACTCTTTCCGCTGAGAGAGAGGGATGAGCTCCTTAAGAGGATTGATATCATCCTCAAGCGATTCAATCCAAGAAAGCTCGTTCTCGCCGGGGATGTGGTGCATTCATTCGGACGTGCGGATCAGAGGATACGCAGGAAGGTTGAGGCGATCTTAAAAACAATCAGGTCGAGGTGTGATATGATCATCGTCTCAGGCACACACGACGGTATGCTGCCCTACATGGGATTCACAGCTCAGAGCAGATACGATGAGGGCGAATACACGATACATCACGGGGACGAGGACCTGAGGGAGCACGGCCACCTGATAATTGGCCACGAGCATCCGGTGCTGGATGTCGATATGATGCGCATACCATGCTACCTTTTCGGCAGGGGTCTAATGGACGGAATGGACATCATCGTCCTGCCAGCCTTCAACCCGTTCTGCCAGGGCGTGGCAGTGAACCACCTGGAGAGCTCAGATCTGCTGTCGCCTCTGCTGAGAAGACTGGACATCGGAAAACTCCATCCCGTGGTCGAGATGGAAGGCGAGGTGATGGTCTTCCCCGAGATCAGGAGCATTTAGGAAGTCGCTTTTATCCGTTTAACTGCCTGAATCATCTTGGCTCAGTGGTGTTTTTTCGATGGATGAGTGCGATCTGACTCACTTGCATGGTCGCAAGTTGAAAAATAGAGAAGAGCGTTAGCTAACCAACAGTTTCGAACTCCAGAACAGCGCTCTCGCCCCTGTTACTGTCGCGTCGGTGCCCATAGCCTGGCAATATGTTTGATCTATCAGCTGCACCGGATTGCATCAGAGCAGACCTGATATGAACATGGCTGCGCATGCTATTATGAGAATACCTATCCAGTACATAAAGACATTTTTCATTTTACCACAAACCTCCAATTGTTTATTGTATTTTTCTACAAAAAGGTATTTAGTCTTTTTGGAAAAAGTGCTGTGTTGAATAATGTTTGAGAATCCGATAGCATAGGCTGGATTCATACGAATTGCAATCCTAGTAAAAATCAATAGCTATCGACCTTAAAGCTCTTAATTATTCAACACAGCAGGAAAAAGTGCTTTAATGTGGAGATCACATAGTTGCCAGTGAAATCGAGCTGGTATTCTAATTGCGTCTGGATTCGCATGAATTCGGTGAGGTCGCATGCTATTGATCTGGTGATGAGAGATCAGACGAAACGGAAGCGTGCTGGATTGCAATATGATCAAACAGATTCCGAGAACACTGATCTCCATTCTTTCCTGCAGCGAAACCGAAGCGCTGTCTGAGGATGACATAGATCGGCGATCTGAGAACAAGCGAAAAGAGTTAAATCCGATCTCCTCAACCTTGGATCCGTATGCCCGAGCCTCAGAAGACGCAGGATCTCGTCTCCGTGGAGGTCAGCGGCCTCAGCGCATCCCTGCTCATGACACACGGCTCAATAAACCTTTGGTTCGGAAGGAGCGCGACTCCGTCGCTCGTATCCCGCGTCATAAGAACGATCGCAAGAATCGACTGCGCGGCAGAGCACGAGAGGGTGATAATCTGCGACTTCGATGAGATAGGCGATTTTGAGGGCAGAGGGTATGTTCTGACATCATACGCGCGAAGCGGCGATATGTACAGAGCCATCTTCGTCGTTCCCTTCTCCAGGGAGGAGGCTCTTGATTTGTTCATCAATTCGATCCTCGATGCCATCTCAAGAGGGGACGTCAGCGTGAGCCTGCGCTGGCGTGGCGGCCCTGTGCGCATGAGAGCTCTCTGCGAGGAGCTAAAAAGGCTGAACTACTTCACCAGATTCATATCAAACTACAGAACAGATGAGTGATAGGAATGCGATTTGCGAAGCACATCATGGAGATTGAGAGCTCTGGTATACGGAAATGTTTTGATGGAGCCGGGCCTGGCGCGGTCAACCTGAGCATCGGTCAACCTGATTTCGACACGCCCAGACACATAAAAGAGGCGGCGATAAGGGCTATCGAGCAGGGGATGACCGGCTACACGCCAAACCTCGGAATACCGGAGCTGAGAGCTGCGATATGCGAGAAGCTCGGACGTGAGAATGGAATTACATGCTCTGCGGATCAGATAATGGTGACATCGGGCGCAAGCGAGGCCCTCTTCCTGGCCATCGCAGCCGTCACGTCGCCTGGGGATGAGGTGCTGATCCCGGATCCGGGCTTCGTCTCGTACAGGCCGCTGGTCCAGACAGCGGGAGGGCGTCCGGTAGGTTTGCCTCTCGATCAGGAGCTGAAGCTTTCTGTCGATACCGTCGCGGAGCACATCACTCCAAGGACGAGCGCGATCATAGTGAACTCGCCCGCGAACCCGACAGGCGCAGTCCAGTCGGAAAGCGAGATCAAGGGGCTGGCAGAGCTCGCCGAGGATAACGGCATCGCCCTCATCTCGGACGAGGTCTACGAGCACTTCATATACGAGGGGGAGCACGTCAGCCCCGGCAGTTACAGTGAGAGCGTCATAACAGTTAACGCGGTCTCGAAGACCTACGCCATGACCGGATGGAGGCTCGGCTACCTGGCCGCACCTCCTGAAGCTATCGATGTTATGCTTAAAATCCATCAGTACATCCAGGCATGTGCATCCTCCATCTCACAGGCCGCAGCGCTCGCAGCCATAACAGGGCCGCAGGACTGCGTGCGGGAGATGAGGGCGACCTTCCAGCGGCGGAGGGACATGATGGTTCGCGGTCTCAGAGATCTCGGCGTTGATCTGGTGATCCCGAAGGGGGCGTTTTACATATTCCCCAGGGTCGGAGACGGCGATGAGTTCGCGGCCAGGCTGAGCTCAGCCGGCGTCATAACAGTGCCAGGATCTGCATTCGGGGCGAATGGACGACCGTACATACGGATATCATATGCAGCATCCGACGAGAGCCTGAGGCTCGCCCTGGGGAGGATGAGGGCCATCACAGAGTGAGCCATGGGGCATCGGAACCTTCCGTATTCGGGCCAGAACAGCCACCAGCAGCTGCTCTCTGCTTGGAGCCCGCTGAGAGATTGTGCAAATGAAGCTTACATCCACATATTCAGGCGGCTTCAAGCACTGATGCCTCAGTGCAGCAGCTTAACCCTTATCTTCCCGAAGTCCTCCTTTATCTCGACGGCGAACCCCATGCCCCTGAGGATCTCCTCGACCTCTGTCCTGACGAACTTCTTGCTCAGATCCGATGAGAGTATAAGCGTGTACTCGCGCTCAGATATCCTGCTCAGCTTGAAGAGGTTGCATGCCTCCAGCCTTTTCAGAATAACATCTGCGTTGTAGAGCCTGTGCCGGAACTGCTCCGCATGAGCCTTGCATACGTCCTTATGCTTCTCCCAGAACGCCTCTGCATCGGGATGCGTCTCGATGAAGCTGAGAAAGAGGAGCCAGTGGTCTATGTCAAGAATCACGTGCTCCCCTGCGGAGAGCATCTCAGCGTGTGTGTACAGCTTTCTGTCCTCCACAGATTCGAATATGCCCCTGTGGCGGCTGTAAAACTTCAGTGCCTCTCTCATCATCTCGCTCTGAGAGACGCCGAGCTCGTCCCTGAGCTTCCTGAAGAGCCTGGCGGTCTCTTCGTCCATGGATATCGTTATCCTCTCAGGTGCCTTCATGATCCCTCCGCGGGTCGTCGCGAAATTATGTCATCAGATATGCTCACAGACCACAATCCGGGCAGCGCTCATTTCTCTCAATCGAGATCTCATCCATCTGGGCGCATCTCCCGTCCCAGATGAGGAGCCTGTTGGCGAGCGGCTCGCCGAGGCCTGTCAGCAATTTAATCGCTTCCATCGCCTGGATCGAGCCGATAATGCCGCACGTCGCGCCTACGACAGGAGGCGCATCCCGCGGCGGAGGTCTGGGAAAGACGCATCTCAGGCACGCGGTCCTTCCGGGAATGATGGTGGTAACCTGGCCGTCGAATCCGGATACAGCGCCATGGACCATAGGCAGACCATGCTCAAGCGCAGCCGAGTTCAGGATGTACCTGGCCTCGAAGCTGTCCATGGCATCGACTACGATATCAATACCATCCACCAGATCATCAATGCTGCTCTCTGATATGCAGAGATCAACACCCTCCACCTCGATCATGGGGTTCAGTGAGCGCAGCGCCTCCTCAGCTGATACAGCCTTGCGTACGCCTGGAACGCGGTGCAGTATCTGCCGGTTGAGGTTGCTGAGATCGACGGAATCCGAGTCCACGATTCTTATGTGCCCAACACCTGCTGCCGCTAAATAGCAGGAGGATGCAGATCCCAGGCCGCCGGCACCTGCTATCAGGACTCCAGATCCCTTCAGCCGCTCCTGCCCCTCGATTCCGAGAAGCGGGATCTGTCTTGCATACCTCCCTGCCTCTGCCTCTGTGAGCACAGTCAACCTCCGATTATGGCTGGCACGATCGCGATCTCATCGCCATCCTTGAGAGCTGTGTTGATATCGGTCACGCTCCTGCCGTTCACCAGCACATAGACATCATCCCTTATTTTCAAACCATCGAGCAGCCGCTCATGCCCTGGCAGGGAGAGGAGGAGATCCCTGAGCAGAGAGCCCTCGCACATTTCCAGATGGAGCTCACTTCCGATAATTCTTCTCAGATTGCCAAACGATCGGAGCAGGATCTGCATTCGATTCCAACCTCCAGATCCAGGCGGTCTAAGACTGCGCTGGTCTGATGCGATTGATTCCGGCGCCCCTTGCATCACGATCGCTTCAGGGTCTTGAGCGTTACCTGGGGGATAAGCTGCTCGAAGTCATCCCTGCTGGCGAGGGCTGTGCCCTTCCTGAGGGTCGTCGCCGTGCCTGCCGCCACAGCATATATCAAACACTCATCCAGAGATCTTCCGTTGACCATGCCGTAGATGAAGCCAGCGACTGACGAATCTCCAGCGCCCACTGTGTTCTCGACCCTGACCTGGGGAGGGATCGCATGATACTCCTCGTGGGCCGATACAAGAACTATTCCGCGAGGTCCCATGGAGACCAGCACCACCTCCACGCCCTTTCTGTTTATCTCCCTGGCCGCAGCGAGAACCTCCTCTATCTCCTTCAGCTCCCTGCCAACGAGCTCGCTGAGCTCGTGTATGTTTGGCTTTATCACGTCAGGGCCTGCCTCTATGCCGGATCTCAGCGATGAGCCATCCACGTCCAGGAAGACCTTTGCCTTGCAGCCGTTGTGCTCGCACTTCTTCGCCTCTGCCACTATTCTCCTGTACACAGCAGGGCTCAGGCCTGGAGGGAGGCTGCCGCCGATCGTCACGATCTCGGGCGCCCTCAGGGACTCGATCTGCTCTATGAGCATGACGAGCTCATGGGGCCTGATCTCCGGACCGCGCGCGTAAAATGAGAGCTGTCGACCTGTTGAGATCTCATGGATGATTATGTTCGTTCTCGTCTCTCCAGATACCCTGATGAAGTCGGTGCCGATGCCCTCGTTGAGGAGCCTGCCCTCAAGCTCCATTCCGGCGAACCCTCCGATGAACCCGAGCGCGGTGCTCTCTACCCCGAGGTTCTTGAGCACCTTCGAGACATCGACGCTCTTTCCGCCGGCGTAGTTCTCCTCTCTGACTATCCTGTTGGGTTCCTCATCACTGATGCGTTCGACCCACATCGTCCGATCTATTGCCGGGTTCAGTGTGATTGTGTATATCATGGACTCCACTCCCCCCGCCCCTCAGGACCGGCAGCATCCATCCCCAGGAACCTCAGGCAGAGATCTGGCAACCGATCTCTTAAACTCATCTCCCGATCAGGCCCTCGAACCTTCTGTTGGCCTCCTCCCAGTTGGCTATGTGCCAGAATGCCTCCACGAACTTGGCTCTTTCATTCCTGTAGTCGAGATAGTACGCATGCTCCCAGACGTCAAGCACCAGGAGCAGTCTGAACATGGGGTACACGTTGACGTTGTGCTTCTCGATCTGCATTATTATAGGCCTTCTGGTCTGCATGCAGTACGCAAGCGCAGCCCAGCCCGAGCCCTCGACGCTCACAGCGGCTGCTGTGAACTCCTTCCTGAACCGCTCGAAAGAGCCGAACTCGCCCTCGATCTCCTTAGCCAGAGCGCCCACCGGACCGGAGCTCGGTGGTTTGCAAAGGTTCGCCCAGAAGAGGCTGTGCAGCAGATGCCCTCCGATGTGGAATGAGAGCTCCTTCAGCGTGGACTTCTGGTCGATCTCCGTCCCCTCTCTCCTCGCCCTGTCGAGCCTCTCTAGAATGGCGTTCGCACCATTGACGTAGGCAAGATGGTGCTTGTCGTGGTGCAGCTTCAGCTGCGCCTCGGAGATGTATGGCTCGAGGTCATTTGCGCCGTATGGCAGATCCGGGAGTGTATAGAACTTCTGTGTCATAAAAAATAATATGCACAGGTTCCTGATTAACCCATCGCCTGTGCTCAGCGCATTGATCTGTAGCCACTTGCGAACTCGCAGTTGACCTCGACTACCTCGGCGTTGAAGCCTTTCAGGGAATCGGGCACCGGCCCGAGGGCGTCCGCCTTATCCTGGGTATCGATGACGCTTCCGTGCGGCACAAAGCTTCCATCCTTCAGCGTAACACCCATCACGAGAGCCCTGTGGCCTATGAAGCATCTCTCTCCCAGAGTGGACGCGTGCACAACCGCGTTGAAACCGACGAAGCTCTCATCTCCGATCGCCAGCGGGCCGTGAATCACGGCGCCGTGTGCGATGCTGACCTTCCTTCCGAGCTTTATCGAGCTGCCCTTGAGCCCGTGAAATATCGCGCCGTCCTGGACGTTGCACTCATCCCCTATGATTATCGGCGTCGCTTCATCTGCTCTTATCGAGACACACGGCCCGACATAAACTTTCTCACCTATGCGTACGTCACCTATCACTACAGCAGTCTCATCCACGTAGGCTGTTGATGCTACAGTGGGCATCGATTCCTGTCTGTTCCAGGACGTTCTCGGGTTCCTTCTGAGCATGAGATCCCTCCTGAAAAAGGATGTGATTTCAATGCTTAAAGCGTTTTACCATACCTTGAGATCGATTGACTCTATTCTGACCCTCGATCCCTCTGAGTGGACGACAACCCCTGAGTGGACCTTCTGCATCATGCAGTGATCTGGCAGGAATCTGACGGTCCTCCCGACCTCAGGTACTCTTCCACGTACAACCCTGCCCTCGAAGGCCAGGACCATGCATATACCAAGGTCCCTGTATTCACTCCTATCCCCGTGGAGCGGGCCGACGATGCGGACCCTCGCCACGCCGTGGTCGAACTCCAGGACCTCTGCGAAATGTGTTATCGGGCATCCAAGAGGCCTGTACCTTATCAGGTCCCCGGCCTTCAGGGTGCACTGCTCCAGCGGGTGAATATCCTCTATGCACGATCTCTCTCCGCTTAGTGGGCCCAGCGAGAACTCAGCCTCCAGACCGTCCATGACGCCCACGATCCTCTCGCGCGAGACGCCCTTCTCGATGATCCTCCGGATCTCCTCAGCGCGATCCCGGAAGCGCTCCTGCGAGATGAACGGGCAGCGCGATATATCATCAGCGGATGAGATGTGCTCAGCGAAATCTTTGCAGCTTCTGTATCCGCATTCGCCACAGTTATAGCCGGGAAGAAGCCTCTCCAGCATCTCACTCCCCCAGGTACTCTGCAAATCCGTCGAGATGTCTCAGAACCCCGCGATGATGCCTCTTCGACACTCTGATCTCGCCGGTGCAGAGGGTGCATACTGCAAGCGGCGGGTTGTGCCTCAGGTGCATCTCCCCCTCGACCTCACCAGATCCTTTTATGAGATCAGCAAGCTCCCTCGACCCCTTGCCGGTGAGCCCGTTCGCCTCAACTATCCTGCATCCGGGATTGACCTCGACGACTCTCTCCCGGAAGACCTCCCGCTCCGCCTGAGATACAAGATCACCCTTTGTCGCCACCACAACATCAGCTGTCGTGAGCAGCGGGCCGATCTTGAGAGGCGTGTTCGGCCCAGAGGTGACATCTATCACGCAGACCGCCAGAGCCCTGTCCGGATACGGGGCGCATCTCAGACAGAGCCCAGCTGTCTCGTTCAGGAGAACATCCGCGCCCTGCGAGCTCGCCCAAGATAGCATCTCATCTGTGTTGTATATAGAGTAGTGATCAGGGCACATATCCCTCGCGAGACCGACGCGCACAGGCACACCAAGCCGCTTTATCCGGGAGTCGTCCTCTGTCCAGAGGCAGTCGACCTTGACAACAGCCGGCCTCATCCCCATCTCCTGGAGGTTTTTTATTGCATGCATCAGAACAGATGTCTTCCCGGATCCAGGTGTTCCCGCCACTATCACCAGCTTCAAATAGCTGCCTCCGTCGCGCTCAGCACCTCCCCCCGCCTTATCAGCTCTCTCAGAGAGAGGAGCCAGGTGTCAACTCTAAATAAAGAATCGCAGAAGCGCCTCTCCTCCTCTGTGGTGCTTATGACCTTGACCATGCCGCCGTTCCTCATGACGATCCTGCGCCCGGTCATGAGCGCGAGAAGCGGATCGTGTGTCACAACCAGCACGATCTTCCCCTCCCCGGAGAGGAGCCTCAGAGCCTCTTTCTTCCTTATGCCAGCGTTCTCTATCTCGTCTATGAGGACGATTGGCGAATCGCTTATGACCGCGATATCCGCAACCATCAACGCCCTGGACTGGCCGCCGCTGAGCTCTGTCAGGTTGTCATCTCCATGTATGGGCTCTCCTGTCAGGGTGTTCGCCATCTCCAGGACCCTGGAGAGCAGCCCCGTGTCCCTGCCCCTGCTCCTGGCGTGCATGTAAATGAAATCACAGACGCTCATGTCAGCCAGGAAATGCATGTTCTGGGAGAGCTGGGCGACCGGCTTCCTTCTCGGATCGTGCCGCAGCTCTGGATCCGGCGGGGAGCCATCGATCAGGACATACCGCCCCGACGGCGTGTCGCCCTGGGCGAACTGCTCCAGGTCAGATATCAGAGAGCTCTTGCCAGAACCCGTGGGCCCGACGATGCCTATAACCTCTCCACTCGATACATCCACCCTTCTAACGCACTCAGGCGCGCCGTCCTTATCAAATCCGCCTTTTATCGTGATAATCATGCATAGATCATCTCCTCTATCGATGATAATACATTAGCAGAATCTTCCACATCGACCCTGATATCGCATTCAAGCCTTATACGGCTGTGATCTTCGGCGAGGCGCTTCACGCCGCCACCTGTTATGTTCAGCAAGATTTCGTCATCCCTTCCGACAGCCCCTGACCCTACGGCCTCGATCAGCGCCGCGACCGCAACCGCCGCGGCTGGGAGTATGTCTATCCCCTCTCTTCCCTCGAAGAGCTTCTGGGCGCTCGCCGCCCGGGCGTTGTCTATGCCGTATATCCTCCCACTGGAGGAGATGACCGCATCCCTGACGCCGCCCGGAACCGCATAGGGTGGGTTCCTGTTGAAGAGCACGTCGTCGTGCATTCCCTCGGGGCAGCCGTGCGCATCGAAATTCATCTCTTCAGGGCTCAGGCCGATCCACATCGCATGCACAGGCGCGCATGGGATGTTCTGCGCCAGATGCAGGCGTGTGGGCGTGCATCCGAAGCGGCCGTCACCGATGAGGCGCATCGATGCCTCCCAGACAGCTATCCCGCCTGTGCCGCTGCCTATCGCCTGGAAGTAGTGGTCCGGCAGGGAACCGAAGCGCCTGACATGATCGAGAAGCACAGTGCCCATGCCGTCCCTCCTCGCTATGTTCCTGGCGCCGCCCTCTGGCCTGAAGCCGGTTCTGGAGGATAAAACACCTGCGAGCTTTATCGCGTCGGCGTAATCCCCATCCACCCCAACAACCAGCACCCTGCCAGGCTCGATGGTCGTCCAGAGTCGATCCAGAGATTGAGTTGGTACAAAAAGGATAACTGGCTGGCCGGTGATCGAGCAGACCTCTGCGAATGCCCTTGCTGTGTTTCCGGCTGATGCGACCACCAGGATCTCCTTCACCCCACTCTCAAGAAGCATCTGCATCGTCGGCGCTGCCTCGAGCTCCTTGAAGCTGCAAGTTCTCATCTGCGCCCCGCGCTCCGGCCAGTACCCCGAGAAGCTTATGTAGAGGTTGTTCAGACCCAGCTCGTCTGCGAGCCCGGAGCTCTTGTAGGTCACAGACGATGCGCCTGTGCCCGGATTCCATCCATCCACAGGCAGCCAGTCGATGAAAGACCAGATGCCAGGAAGCTCCCTGGGATTGAATCTCCGCTTGAGATAATCCGCCCTGGGAAGACCGCCGTCCATAGGACATGAGGTGATGGTGTCGCTCAGCACATTCCCGCAGCCGGCACACCTCAGAGTGTACTTGCCCATGCTTCCAGGTTGGCCATCTCTGCATATAATCTTTTCTATTTTGTACAATTAGGATGCCTTATTGTGAAACAAAATGGCTAATGATTATCTAAAAAGGATGAAATTCCGGGCGGATGAATCGATGGGAATATCTAAGATGCCGGCACTCCCATGCGATGTATGATGATGGCGATCGATGTTGGTGCTGGCACCCAGGACATTCTCCTTTACAGGGAGGATGTGGAGCCTGAGGGTTTGTACAAGATGATCATGCCAAGTCAGACTGTGATAGTCGCGAGGAGGATCAGAAAGGCGACGGAGCAGGGAAAGGATGTCTTTCTGCATGGATACACTATGGGCGGCGGGCCTATGGCTGCTGCGGTGAAGAATCATATAGCGTCCGGTTTCAGAGTCTATGCGACAACGGATGCGGCTCTCAGCATACACGATAACATCCAGCGCGTCAGTTCAATGGGGGTTGTGATAACCGAGGACCCACCTGAGGGTTGCGTGGAAATCCGGACCGGAGATATAGATCTCATGGCTCTCAGAAGCGCTCTCATCTCTTTTAATGTGGATCTGCCGGAGGCGATCGCGGTCGCGGTCCAGGATCATGGATTCTCTCCGAAGAGATCGAACAGGGCCACGAGATTTGATATAATGAGGAGATCTCTAAAAAACGGCGGCCGGATCGGGGATTTCGCGCACCGAGAGCCTCCAGAGGCTCTGAGCAGGATGCGTGCTGTCTGGAGGTATCTGCGTGATCAGGGGATGGATGTCATGCTCATGGACACAGGTCCTGCCGCTGTCTTTGGCGCTCTCGAAGATCCAGATTGCAGACTGCCTGCTCTCGTCCTAAATATAGGGAACGGCCACACGATCGGCGCTCTGGTGGACGATCAGAGGATCACGGCGATCTTCGAGCACCACACATCTGCACTGGATCCCCCGAAGCTCAACTCCATAGTGGAGCGGTTCTGCGCCGGAAAGCTCACGAACAGCGAGATCTTCGATGATGGCGGCCATGGGGCGCATATAGAGTGCGTTCCTGGTGAGGTGAGATCGATTCTTGTTACCGGACCCAGAAGAGGTGGGTTTGTGAGTAGAACGAAGATGAAGCTCATACAGGCTGCCCCCTGGGGGGATATGATGATAACCGGATGCGTTGGACTCGTCAGGGCATGGCGCTCGTGGGGTGATGGCGATGGAGATAGGCAGGGGCGCTGAGGCGATTCTCACCCGGGATGGTGATGTGGTGAGAAAGTGGCGACTTCCGAAGAGCTACCGCCTCAAGGAGCTGGATGAGCGGCTTCGCGCTGAGAGGACCGTCATGGAGGCGAGGATAATGGCCGAGGCCAGGCGTGCCGGAGTCCCGACGCCTATAATCAGGGACCTCTCGAGGTTCGAGCTCGTGATGGAGTATATTGATGGAAAGAAGCTCAGGGATATCATAACGCCGGAGCTCTCAGAGCGTGTCGGGGAGCTGGTCGGAAGGCTTCACAGAGCTGGAATCGTTCACGGAGACCTCACCACCTCCAACATGCTCCTGAAAGACAACCGGATATACCTCATAGATTTCGGCCTTGCCTACCACGACCAGAGCATCGAGGCGCAGGGCGTCGATGTTCATGTCTACTTCCAGACCCTGAGAAGCACGCATGATGATGCGGATATTCTGATAGAATCGTTCATGCGCGGCTACAGAAGAGCCTACAAGCGAGCAGATGCTGTTCTCGCCAGGGTCGAGGAGATACGATCCAGAGGAAGGTATCTGTGACCTGGGATTTCAACGGCTCAGGTCTGATTTTGAACCGGACTTCACAAAAAAGAGCTGGAGAGCGATAAGCTCTCCTCAGTTCCTCCTGCTGACGAGGTATGCGACCGCCAGGAGTCCGGTCACTGCGAAGACAGCCTCGAATCCGGGAGCGCCCTTCTCCTCGGGCTTCTTCTCCGCAGCTACAGGCTTCTTCTCGGTTACGTTGGCGGGCTTCTCCTCAACGACGGGCTTCTCCGCAGTCACGTTGGTGGGCTTCTCCTCGACTACAGGCTTCTCCTCAACGACGGGCTTCTCCGCAGTCACGTTGGCGGGCTTCTCCTCGACCACTGGCGCAGGAGCTGCACCCTCAATGGTTGCTTCCTTGTATATGTAGAACCTGAGCGGGTTCTGAGCGTCGATCACATCCTGGTCGGCTGTCTTGATGTGGATGCCAGCCATCAGGGTGACGTCCTTGTTCTTGTTGAGTGTTATTGGGTTGTCCTTGTTGTCCATCTCGATCGATGTGGCATCGACCTTGGAGATCCTCATCTTGTCGTACTCTGTGTCAACGGAGACATTCACCGGCTGATCGGAGACCTGGAATATGCCCTTGACTGTGGCTATATCCTGGTCAGCGCCGCGGAATGCGTTCTTGAAGTGGACGCCGATTATGACGAGCTTCTTTGTATCGCCGATGTTCTTCTTGTAGTAGTATGTCTGGTCAGACATCGTGGCGCCTTCCTTGGACGGGGAGACGACCTTTGTGTCAACGCTCTGTCCGTCCTTCATCAGCTCCACGTAGACCTTGTTGCCATCGACATCGATCGACTTGATGACGAGCTCGTAGCCATCAGCGAGCTTGAGCGGTGTGCCGGATGTGAACGTCCTCTCTGTATCATCATCCATCAGCACCTTCAGCAGCTGCTCATCGACAAGCGTGTTCCTGTCGGTGGACTGCTTGTAGAGCTCCGGATCGATCTCTGCGCCGTTCCAGGTGGGCTTCTTCTCGCTGTATCCGGCGAAGTACTCCTCACCGAGGAACCCTATGGAGTTATACCAGCCCCAGCCCTCGAACTCGAACTCCTTCTCCTGGACCGTGGTTGTGTACTTGACACCATTCGGCTCCTCGAGCTTGTTGCCAGTGATGGTCATCGTGATCTGCTCGTTGCCGATGTTGTCATCGATATCGTAGTAGAAGCCGGCGAAGGTCTTCGGATCCCATGTCACCTGAGCGCCATCAACGACCTGCTGAACAGCACCGCGGATCTCATATGTCCCGGGCTCTGTGACCTCCTTGTATATGTAGAACCTGAGCGGGTTCTCAGCGTCGATCACATCCTGGTCGGCTGTCTTGATGTGGATGCCAGCCATCAGGGTGACGTCCTTGTTCTTGTTGAGTGTTATTGGGTTGTCCTTGTTGTCCATCTCGATCGATGTGGCATCGACCTTGGAGATCCTCATCTTGTCGTACTCTGTGTCAACGGAGACATTCACCGGCTGATCGGAGACCTGGAATATGCCCTTGACTGTGGCTATATCCTGGTCAGCGCCGCGGAATGCGTTCTTGAAGTGGACGCCGATTATGACGAGCTTCTTTGTATCGCCGATGTTCTTCTTGTAGTAGTATGTCTGGTCAGACATCGTGGCGCCTTCCTTGGACGGGGAGACGACCTTTGTGTCAACGCTCTGTCCGTCCTTCATCAGCTCCACGTAGACCTTGTTGCCATCGACATCGATCGACTTGATGACGAGCTCGTAGCCATCAGCGAGCTTGAGCGGTGTGCCGGATGTGAACGTCCTCTCTGTATCATCATCCATCAGCACCTTCAGCAGCTGCTCATCGACAAGCGTGTTCCTGTCGGTGGACTGCTTGTAGAGCTCCGGATCGATCTCTGCGCCGTTCCAGGTGGGCTTCTTCTCGCTGTATCCGGCGAAGTACTCCTCACCGAGGAACCCTATGGAGTTATACCAGCCCCAGCCCTCGAACTCGAACTCCTTCTCCTGGACCGTGGTTGTGTACTTGACACCATTCGGCTCCTCGAGCTTGTTGCCAGTGATGGTCATCGTGATCTGCTCGTTGCCGATGTTGTCATCGATATCGTAGTAGAAGCCGGCGAAGTTCTGTGGATTCCAGGTGACTGTTGCACCATCAACGACCTGCTGAACAGCACCGCGGATCTCCACCTTATCGACTGCGCCGACTACCATCGCTGTCGCTAGTACCGCTACCAGCGCTGTAATCATTATTGCAGTCTTATTCATCTTTTAACCTCCTATCTTCCCATATCGGATTATTTTGCAACATACAGTCTGATTATTCTTAAAACTATTGCCCCAGTAAAGTCTGGAATATGCCATGCAGGGAACGCACCGCAGAGACCCTGTGGCATCAGCCTCACAGACTTATAGCTTCATCACCCTCCATAAATTCCCCCTTTGATGGGAATTATAGCGTAGTGATAGAGTATTTCCCTATTATATCCTTTTTGGTCCTTGTACCGCGCTGTGCATATCGAACAGCAACAAAGGGCGTAATCTAAGATGGGCTCTAACCCCAAGAGCCGCGGTGTCGGCCTTTACCGGCAGCAGATATGAGATGAAAAACAACATCGAATCTCAGATGCCAGGGTTTGCTTTAGTGATGGCAGTTGGGCATTTTGTGATCTGTGCATGCGGTCGATACAGACAAGATGGCTGCAGAGCTGGATTTTGAATGCGTGCTGGCAGAGGGTTTAATGTAAACAAAAACATTTTAACGCCATGCAGCTAGATGACAAATATATGACATCCATCGTTTACCACCCTGTGTACCTGATGCACGAGACCCACGAGCATCCTGAGAGAAAGGAGCGCCTGATAGCCATAATGGAGAGGATCGAGGAGGCGGAGCTGAATCTGAACAGAATAGAGCCCAGACCTGCGTCCCTCGATAAAATCGAGGCAGTCCACTCGCGCCGCTACATCGAGCAAGTGAGGAGCATCTGCGAGCGTGGTGGCGGGCGTCTCGATATAGACACAGTCCTCTCGAAGGACTCGTACGATGTCGCGCTCATGGCCGCCGGCGGCGTCTGCGCGGGCGTTGATCACGTCATGAAGAGACCGGAACCCGTGTTCGCCCTGGTCAGGCCTCCTGGACACCATGCTACGCCACACAGAGGCATGGGCTTCTGCGTCTTCAACAACGTTGCGATAGGCGCTAGGTATGCTCAATCACTGGGGCTGAAAAGGGTGCTCATCGTCGACTGGGATGTGCACCACGGCAACGGCACGCAGGCTGCATTCTATGAGGATGACAGCGTTCTGTACTTCTCCACACATCAGCACCCGCACTACCCTGGAACAGGCAGGATCACCGAGGTGGGCGATGGGAAGGGGAAGGGCTTCACTGTGAACGTTCCGCTGTTTCCTGGGGTGGACGACAGCGGATATCTGGCTGTGTACAGAGAGATACTGGTGCCGGTAGCCGATGAATTCAGGCCTGATATTGTGCTTGTGTCCGCTGGCTTTGACCCTCACCAGATGGACCCGCTGGGTGGAATGCGGATAACAGAGGACGGCTTCGGCGCGCTCGCGGGACTGGTGAAGGATATAGCTGAGAGGCACGCAGGGGGGCGTCTCGTCGCAGCGCTCGAGGGCGGTTACCGCCTTGAATCCCTCTCAGAATCAGTCGTCTCTGTCCTCAGGGCATTCCAGGGCGATGTTCCTGAGGTCAGACCGCTGAAAGATGCGCAGCTCACCCGCAGGATCGAGGAGGTCAAGAGCGTCCAGAAAGCATACTGGCGGAGCCTCGCCTGATAGAAGTGATCAACGGACCGTGAGGCAGTGCATTTGGCGGGAACACCCGGATCTTTGACTTGACGTCGAAGGGCTTCGGCAAAGTCGAAGCGCAGGAAGCTCCGCTCTTCAGGGTGGAGAGGGGGTCACTCTAACACACTGTGACCCTTTTATTCAGATACGCTGTGAGAAACCCCGCAAGATCCCCGTCCATCTGCTCCAGCATCTCGCGCGTGGATAAGATCCTCCGCTCGCCCGAGGAGAGATGCCTCCCAAGAGATATCCTGTCTATCTCACCTCTGAGCAGATCCACAGCCCTTCTGTACTTTCTGGTGATCTCAACGACGAGCCTGCCATTCTCGATGTACGGCCCTGAGAGCGGCGAGGGGTTGCTTCTGACAAACCTGGATGCGTGCTCCGCCTCCCAGACCGGAGGTCCTGTGTGTCTCCTCGCAGACGGGAGCTCCCAGATCGAGAGCTCGAAGAGCAGGCGCGCCCTGACATCCCCTCCGCGGAGGAGATCGACATCGCTTCGTAGCAGTTGGAAACCCTCCCTCTCGAGGAGGTTTTTGATAGATGCCTCGGCCTTTCTCATCTGAGGATAGAGGACATCATCGACCATATCAGGGGCGATGATCTCCAGGAGGATGAACTCCGTGCCCCTCCGCTCGATCTCGGCCCTGATCTCATCCGGTCTCATCGTATGAGACTCCGGCGGGAAGAAGAAGCTGATGTCAGGGGATTTCAGGAAGCATCTCGCCGCTGCGACGAACTGGGACATCCTGTCCAGAGTCAGGGCAGCGGCCACGTTCCTGTTCGGATCCACAGGATCTATGACCACAAGTGGCGCACTGATGTCCGCGCCCTTCGCAATATCTATCCTAATTCCGGGGCGCCAGGAGCTCGCCCCCTCCAGGACCCTGAGGAACGAGCCGTAATGGATCACGAGAAGCTCAGCCAGGTAGCCGGAGAATCCGCCTGTTTTCAGGTCAGAGCCGTAGACACCGACGCCCTTCATGAACTGCTTCAGCAAGAGAACGTCGTCCTCACGCCCCTTTATGCGCTCAGAGACATAGAGCGAGTGGAACGGCGTTCTGTCGACGGCTGATTTTATCCTTGCAGGATCCCTCACGTCATAACACGGCACGAGATCTACTTCAAAGCCATCAATGACAGCATGAACATACGCGTGCTCAGCGTACCTCTCCTCGTGCGCGGGCGCGATCTCCCTCGCGATCTCCAACGCCACGCCGAGATCCCCATCCTCAGGTACGGCGAGAAATATGTCTATGTCGCGATCCCCGGAGAGCCATGTGTTTCTGGCGGCAGATCCTACGAGAATTCCGCGGCACGCGACGCCCTTTGCCCCTGCGACCTCTCCTACCCGCCGGAGGAGGTCGGATGAGATCCTCTCGATCTGCCTGCGCTCCTCCTCTGATGGCTTTATCCTTCTGAGGACCTCACTGAGAAGCTCTGAACTCTGCGATGTCCTCGTATATCGGCCCCCTCGGCGTCAGAGTGCTCTTTTTGAGCACGAACCTCTCGACCGTGAACTCCCCGAGATCGAGGTCTGACATCCCTGATATCCTCTCCGACAGCAGACGGCTCAGCGACGGATCCTTCACCCTCGCCAGGGTCGCGTGCGCGCTGAAGCGCTTATCCTGCTCGAATCCGAACGGCTCCAGCGCGCTCTCAACCGCGGCTGCGAGCTCTTCAAATGAGCCTGTGGCTCCGAGCCAGATCACTCTGATGGTCCTGCCCGGAAACGCGCCGACACCCCTGATGCGCGCCTGGAAGGGGGTGAACCTTATGCGCGCAAGCGCATCTGTGATCTGATCGATTCTCCTCTCCGGCACCTCCCCCAGGAACTTCAGGGTTATGTGCACCAGCTCCGGCTCCACCAGCTTGAGACCGTCCATCGCGATCTTCTGCTGGACCTCGGGTATCTTGAGCTTTATCTCCTCAGGCAGGTCGACAGCGACAAAGCATCTGAGACTCATCTGAGGATTCCGCCCTTGCTCGCAGACGTCACAGACTTTCTGTACCTCTCCAGGACCCCACCCATCACCTTCGGCTCGGGCGGCCTCCAGGATGCGCGCCTTCTCTCCAGCACGCTCTCATCGACGAGCAGATCGAGCCGTCTGTTCGGTATATCTATGGAGACCATATCCCCATCTTCGACGAGCGCTATCGGCCCGCCGACGGCTGCCTCCGGGGAGACATGGCCTATGCAGGGGCCGCGCGTGCCGCCGCTGAACCTGCCGTCTGTTATGAGAGCCACAGACTCGCTGAGCCCTGCGCCTGCGATCGCAGATGTCGGCGCCAGCGTCTCCCTCATGCCAGGTCCGCCCTTCGGCCCCTCGTATCTTATTATCACAACATCCCCGGCCCTGACCTCACCGCTCAGTATGCCCTTCATCGACTCCTCCTCGGAGTCGTAGACGACCGCAGGGCCCTTGTGCACGAGCATCTTCTTCGAGACCGCGGTCTGCTTCACGACAGAACCCTCAGGCGCCAGGCTCCCCTTGAGTATCGCGATCCCGCCCTCGGGATGCACCGGCTTATCGAGAGTCGCTATGACCTCTGCGTTCGTCTTGGGGTTGACGGGTTTGAACTCCGCAAGCAACGCGCCGAGCGTCTTTCCTGTGACCGTGAGGACGCTCAGGTCCAGCTTGGATGAGAGACGCTGCATCACGGCAGGTATGCCACCTGCGCGATCGAGATCCAGCATGTGATACGGTCCGCCTGGTCTGAGGTTGACGAGATGCGGCGTATCCCTGCTCAGCCTGTCGAAGAGCTCCAGCTCAAGCTCGAGTCCGAACTCGGCCGCTATCGCCGGAAGGTGCAGGACCGTGTTCGTTGATCCACCTATGGCCATATCGACCCTAACAGCGTTCTCGAATGACTCTCTTGTGACGATCTTCCTCGCTGTGAGACCCTTTCTCACGAGCTCCACGATCTTCATCCCTGAGAGCTTGGCCAGGCGCATCTTCTTCGCATCCACAGCGTGCGCGGTCGCGCATCCGGGCAGGCTCAATCCCAGGGCTTCAGTCATGCAGGCCATCGAGTTCGCGGTGAAGAGGCCTGCGCATGATCCTGCGCCTGGGCATGCGAGGTCCTCCAAGATCGATATCGTCTCTCCGCCCTTCTGCCACTCCTCGAAGACGTTGATGAGATCAAGCTCACGATCGCATGCGTATCCGGGAAGCATCGGGCCGCCAGTGACAACTATGCTCGGAAGATCAAGCCTGCCGGCGGCCATGAGATGGCCGGGGACGATCTTGTCGCATGTGGGTATCAGAACAAGCCCATCGAGCTGGTGCGACTGGGCCATGATCTCTATCGAGTCCTCTATCACCTCTCTCGAGGGCAGAGAGTACTTCATCCCGCCGTGGCCCATCGCGATGCCATCGCAGACCCCGATCGTCTGGAACTCGAACGGTATGCCTCCGGCCATCCGTATGCCTGCCTTCACAGCCTCCGCGATCCTGTCGAGATGGATATGCCCTGGTATGAACTCGTTCGCCGAGTTCGCCACGCCTATGAATGGCCTCTCGATCTCATCCTCTGTGATCCCCATCGCCTTGAGAAGGGCGCGGTGTGGTGCCCTTTCAGGCCCTGACTTGGTGATGTCGCTCCTCATTACAATCCCAGCCATGGCTCTGCGCTATTGGTATAAGCGGCTTTCGCGGATCTCCCTGGTAAAAATCGGTTGTCCCCAACAAAACCGCGGATGTCCGAGTGTATATATAGATGATACGTTTTAGTGGCCCACCGGTGGTAATCCGTGGATCCGTATCACATATTCCTCCTCGTCCTTGGCGTGTATATTTCTCTTCTCATCGGCATAGGCCTGATATCATCGAAGCGCCAGGGGACGGTGACCGAGTTCTGGCTCGCGAGCCGGGAGCTGGGGGCATCATCCCTCGGATTCTCAGCAGCAGCATCCTGGCTCACAGCCAGCGCCCTTCTCCTGTCCACCGGTCTCTTCATGCTCATAGGCGTCAGCTCGATCTGGGTCTGGGTATTTCCGAACATTGCGGCGCTCGCGCTCATAGCCCTGATCGCGGGGAGGGTGAAGCGCATACCCGCGATGACGCAGCCTGAGCTTCTTGAGATAAGATACGATCCGAGGGTCAGAGCTCCGGTCGCGGTGGCGATAACGATAATGATGATTCTGTTCTCCGTAGTCGATTTCATAGGGTTCAAGCTGGTCCTGGGGACGTTCTTCGGAGTGGCGCCGCTGTACGCGGTCCTGATCATGGCGGTCGCTGTGGCCCTGTACGTGAGCCTCGGCGGGTTCAGAGCGGTCGTCTGGACAGACAGGGTTCAGTACATCTTTTTGGCAGGGCTCGCGGTTGTTGTGGCCATCCTCTCATTAAAAACATCATCAGACCACGGCGCCTCGCTTCTCGCGCAGAGCTCGGCGCTGGGCAGCGACTGGTGGAATCCGTTCCTGATGGGCGGCGTGCTCGGCGCGCTCGTATTCCAGCTCGCGCTGCTGCCGGGCTGGATCGCTGAGCAGGACCCGTGGCAGAGGGTGTGGGCGGCGAGGGACGAGCGGAACGCCAGGCTCGGCCTGCTGCTGGGATCGATGCTCCTCGCGCTCGTTTACGGCGCATGTTTCATTACAGCTATAGCCCTGCGCGCTATATATCCAATTCCTGAGGGAGAGCTCGAGGCTGAGATGTTATACCTGAGGTTCATCTCAGAGAACGTGCCGGCTGTGGGGGTTGCGCTTCTCACGATAGGGTTCGCTGCTGCATCGATGTCATGCACAGACACCTTCGCGACATCCGGGGCATCATGCATTGTTAGAGACATCTTCCAGAGGTTCGTCAGGCCGGACGCCACGATGAGAGAGATGCTGATCATCAGCAGGATTTTGGTGGTGCTGATGATATCCATCTCTGCATTCATCGCGCTGAATGTGGAGAGCATAATGGAGGCCGTGATAATAGCCACAGTGATAGGGACGACCTCCTACTTCTTCCCGATCGTCGGCGGGCTGTACTGGAAGAGGGCCACCGCCTGGGGCGCGCTCGCAGCTGTCATCGTCGGCGGCGGGACTCAGATCGCGATGATAGCATATGAGAAGCTCGTCCTGAGAGCACCGCTCGATACCTTATCCCCTTACCTCACAGAGCACGGTGTGCTCGTCGGCCTGGCACTGAGCGCCTCGGTATTTATCATAGTCTCGCTCCTGACGCCACCGGCTGATGAGAGAAGGCTTGCTCCTTTCTTCCCAGATATCGCGGCGAAGCTCTTCGGGGGAGCCATGATCACAGTTGACAGGGAGAACTCCAGGTACCCGCTGATAATGCGCATGATAGAGGAGAGGGACTTCGGCGAGAGGGCGCATCTCGATCTCACATTAAAGGTGAACCCGCTGAAGGCGGATGGCGCTCAGATTAAAGGGGAGCTGCGCTGGGATCAGCTCATAGATGATCTGAGGTCGAGGCATCCGGAGTGGTACACGCCAACAGGAAGCCACATCGCGTACAGGCTCTCGCAGCACGACATGCTCGCGTGCGTGAAGCTCTACAGGGGCGAGGAGATGGAGATCTGCCTCTCAGCAGAGCCCAGGCTCTCCTCCAGGGATAGATTCAGGGACGAGATGTATCTCGCTGTGGAGGAGATAGAGGAGTCGCTTCTGAGCATGGGCTACACGACATCTCTGCCCGCATGAGGGTCATCGTCATCGGCGCCGGCCCCGCGGGATCGACGGCTGCAGAGACCGCGGCGAGGCTCGGCGCAGAGGTTATTCTTGTTGAGAGGAGGATGGAGATAGGCAGCCCCGTCCAGTGCGGCGGATTCATACCCGAGGCATCTGAGCTCAGGGATCTTCTCCCAGATGCCGTCCTGCCTGAGACGCTCGTCGAGATCCCTGAGAGGTGCGTTCTGAACAGGACGAAGGTCCAGCGGCTCTACGCGCCCTCCGGCAGATCAGCCGAGTTCCCGGTCGCGGGGAGGTGCGTGGACAGGCGCTCCTTTGACAGATATCTTGCGCACAGAGCCGCGCGCGCGGGCGCGCAGCTGGTCGTCGGCACAGAGGCGGAGATCTGCGGAGAATCTGTGCGTCTGAGTGGAAGGCATGCGGATATCATCGATGCTGAGGTCATCGTGGGCGCTGACGGCCCGTCATCAACCGTGGCCAAAGCGATGGGCTCCATCCAGAAGGACGAGCCCGGGATATGCCTGGAGTACGAGATGGCAGATGTCGATATCGATAAAGGCGCAGCAGAGATGTACTTCGGCGAGAGGTGGGCGCCAGGAGGCTACGCCTGGATAATACCTCTCGGCGATGATATCGCGAACGTCGGAATCGGGGTCAGGAGGTCTTATATCAGGGGACGGATGGATCTGGCCGGCATACTTAAAAGATTTATAGCGGAGCATCCGCAGGCGGGCGAGCGTCTCAGAAGGGGGGAGGTTGTGGCCGTGATGCGTGGGATCGTGCCCGCGGGAGGGATGCCGGAGAGGATACAGAGTGGAAGGATGCTGCTCGCCGGAGACGCCGCGGGCCATGTGATGGCGACAAGCGGCGGGGGCGTGCCCCTGGCTGTGGTCGCCGGCAGGATCGCTGGGGAGGTCGCGGCGAGCGGGGACATGGATATCTACACTGAAAGAGTCGAGAGGGAGCTGGGAGCTCCACTCAGGGGCTCTGTGATGATAAGAAGAGTCGTGGACAGGACAATGAGGAGCGACAGGTCGATGGACCTGCTCTTCTCCCTGCTCGATCCGATGACTATGAAGGACATCCAGCGCGGCCGCCTGCCCGCGCCGCTTGAAAAGCTGAAATCCCTGGCAGATTTTAAGCTTTGAGCAGCTCCTCGATCGGCTTTGCGCCGTACTCCGTCACCTTGACATTGATCTGGCTTATGCTTGGCGAGATCTCGCGCCCGCAGACGCTCTTCCTCCGCTTCTGGCCCTTGACGCGCGGCCTGTAGCCGACGCCTCCAGCGAGGAGCAGCCTCTTGCGCTGCATCCCGGGAAGATCGCTGCGCATCGGGAACCCGTCGCGGTCACTGCCGCCGGTTATCGTTACAACGTAGCCTGGCAGCCCCAGGAGATCGCCCTCCACGGCATCTCCTATTCTCTTCCCAATAAGCCTGCTCGCGTCCTTGAGCTCAACCTGATATGCCTTTCCTGTATTTGGATCTGATATAACAACTCTGACAGCCATATTTCTGACCTCGATTACCCGCCATTATCAGCTCTTATAAAATCTTATCCGCGACATCTCAGAGTACGGCATCGTCGTGGAGATGGGGGAGGTCTGTATGCGTATACCGCATTCGCCGACCGCGACCGGCGCGTTGACTCCGGCGCATATCGCTATCCCCACGCGCCCTGGCGCGACGGGGCAGCCGAGCACATCCTCGCCCGGCGCGCCCACAACGATCCTCCCGACGATGGAGCGCGCGCGCTCCAGGATGCGCATAGCATCCTCTAAAGCGCTGGCCGGCACCTCCCTGACGTTTGCCAGGACCTTGCCAGAACCGGAGCGCACCGCGTCCATCACCCTGGCGATCCTTCTCGCCATGAATGCCCTCATCGGGTCTATGGAGGTGCCTGCGTACGCGATCAGATCCGAGAACCTGTACGGCTCTGAGCTCCTGATCTCCAGAACCCCTGCGAATGTCGTGTTTATGGGCACTCCTGCCTTCAGGAGCATGCCATCGACGGTTATGCTGCAGACCGTTCCGATCTCCACGCAATCATCCCTCTGAGACACTCGCACCAGATCCCCTGAGTATCCGGCCTCCGCAACTCTATCCATGATCTCGAGCGATCTATCTAAATCGTTTCTGTCGATGAGACTGATGTTCGCCACGAGATCGCCCTCTGAGAGATCGAAGGTTGTGCGGAGCATGTACTCCTCGATGAGCGTGTTCACGAAGCCTATCCGCTCGTGTATCAGCGCGTCCCTGAGCTCCTTCATCCCGAGGGGGGTTGCGATCCTTCCTGAGTAGCCGTGCCTTCTTGTGAACCCGAGCTCGTCGAGTATTCTGAGATTGTAGCGCACCGCCCTCTCGCCGAGGTTGTAGCCCCGGCTGCTCAGGATGTCAGAGATCGTCCTCGCGCCCACTGGCCTCTTCGCCTCCGCTATTACCCTGAGTATCTCCAGGAGCTTCCTCTGATCGCGCCCTATCATCACTGATCAGAGGGAGAAGGGAATATATATAGCCAGGGCAAGATCCAGAGCGGAGTCCCGTGGGGTAGGGGCCAATCCTGCCGGCCTTTGGAGCCAGCGACGGCGGTTCGAATCCGCCCGGGACTACTAATAGAAAGATAATATATAAATAATATCCCATGCAAAATATTATCTTCCGTATATTATCATTATCGGGATTGTATGCTCCGGTCGGGATTTGAACCCGAGTCTTCGGCTCGAAAGGCCGAAATGATTGGCCGGGCTACACTACCGGAGCTCTAGCGTAAGAGCCACTCGCAACGTATTAACTTTGCCATCCAGAGAATGTGGATGTTTGCGTGATTGCAGACGAAAATAGAGAGGAGAGAGCTGAGAGAGCCACACCGGCGCTCAGGCTCACCTGATGCGGAAAAGATCATGAGAGATGCATACACTGCGATGCCATGCTCTCGCCCGTTATGTTTATATGCCATTAATATGAAGTCAGAATTGTGCCTGAGCAAAACACTGAAATATTTGACGTGTGTCTTAAGATCAGGTACCCTGAACCTGAGAGGTCCTTCAGGGGCTCCGGCGTGTGCTGTGGAGCGCGGCCGGGGTTGATGGACGCAGTGGATTTTTCTGCGTGCATCTGCCAGACGGGAGGTCTGGATCCTGGGGCCTCTGGGGAGCTTCAGCATCTTCCGACTCCGTCGGGATGCCTCAATGGGGCATCTGCTGAGGTATCGATCCTTTAATTGAGGGTAACAAAATGGAGGTGGGAACGAAATGAAGAGAGAACTGGCTGTTCTCGTGGTTGTTGCTCTGGCCCTTGTGGGCATGGCCAGCGCAGCCAACTACATGTACGAGAAGGCGACCATAAAGGGCGTCGGCTACAAGAACGTAGAGACGATCATCTCTACACAGTACGGCTATAACGGCGCCAAGCTTGTCGAGAAGGAGTCCGGCTCCGGTAACGTGATCATAGAGAGGACTGAGCTCGAGGCTGAGAGGCAGCTGCAGAGGAACTATGCACCCTTGCCATATGAGTGTGACTACCCGACAGGCAAGTATCCGATGGACTACATCAACTTCACCAAGGAGGCAGAGTTCGAGTACATGCCTGTGAGCTACCAGACAGGCACATACGACCAGAAGTGGATCGAGAAGCTCTGTGTACAGAACTACAGGATCGGCGCTGTCGTGACAGAGATGTACACGCATGCAGAGCACCTGCAGAAGAACACAGAGGTCAAGACAAGGCTGTACGGTGATGAGCTCCAGACTAACTGCTGCACAGGCGTCCTTGAGGCGAACTTCAACAGCAACGTGATCGGCGTCGCTCACATCGGATGGATGTCCCGCGAGCCGATGGCCGAGCCCACAGTCAAGGGCAGGCACGTCGAGTACGGCCGCAGCGTTGAGGACCTGACTGGTGTCTTCTCGATAGAGAAGTTCATACAGCTCTGGGGCAACTCGACATGCGGCGCGATAAGCGTCGACTGGCTGCCGTGCATCTGAGCGCATAGCGCGACGCTCCGGACCCCCTCCAGGGGGTCGACCGACTATTTTTCCTGACTTCGTTCGAATTCTTCTCTTGATTATATCCTCCTCCGGACCACATCCGCCGTTCGCCCCCGACTTACTGCAGGCCAGACGGGAGAAATAAGATTTATATAACAAGAGAGAGAACATCTGAGATAAACCTAAGGGGGTGAAACTGAATGAAGGGAGTAGTAATAGCGGCGATACTTGTCGCGGCTGTTTTAGCGTGTAATCTAGCTTCAGCAACTCCACCACTTAAAGAACCAAAACAGTATGAGCAGTACTGCGAGGCCCAGAAGGTGGCCGGGACTGGCGTAGTTGACATAAGCACATCGATCGTGGACAAGAAGATAGCTCTGGAGTACTACAACGTCATGGCCGGAGACGGAGACTTCGAGCTCGACTCCGAGCATCTGCTCTCCGAGAACGCGAGCAAACTGAACAGAACGGGTCCGAACGAGTCTAAGAGCCTGCCTCTCAACATGTATGAGAGCTCTAAGATGACATACTCAGGGAGCACTCCGCTTGTCGGGGGCAAGTACCTCCACTCAAAGGCCTTCTACGGAGGCATCGGTGCCGAGGTCCAGGAGGTATTCTCCGTAACAGAGATGGAGAAGGATCAGAAGGTCTTCTTCTCGTCGACAGATCCCACAGGACACTGGACAGCGAACCCGGCGACAGGAAAGCCGTGGGGCTGGAATGGCAACAGTGTGAACGATACCCAGGCTAAGGCAGAGAAGTACAACCTGGAGTACAACGTGAGCCCGACGCATCTCGTCGGATTCGAGACAAGGAGCTCCTTCAACGGCACGTGGGGCACCGACTCCAAGTGGCACAAGATATTCTACAAGGACATAAAGGACCACCAGTCGTTCACAGGCAACTTCGAGGTCGAGAAGCTGATCAAGTTCCACGAGGCGCCGTTCGCTGAGGAGAAGCCCAGCCCGTGCCAGGGCGTCGACTGCTGATCCCCTCTCTTTTTTTGAGGTGGTTCCATTGATCTGGATTCTGATCCTGGCGCTGATGCTGCTTCCGGCCTCGGCGACCGTTGAGGAGAGCCCGACTGGCCCGCCGTATGACTCTGTGTATCCATCTCCTGCGTATCCATCGTACCCCACGAGCTCTTTTGATATGCCATCTGTTCCTCCTGCACCCATCGCTCCGGGCAAGCTCAAAGTCTCTGTGCAGCAGACCGGTCCCATCAACGAGCGGGACAGGGAGTACACGACCCCCGGAAGGACGCTGGACTACATTGTGACAATAAGGAACGAGGGCTACACAAACGTTACCGCAACAGTGACCGTGAGCCCTGAGACGTGCGGCATGGACTGGTTCACCTGGACCTCCACAGAGGTATTCATACCCGCAGGAGGTGAGGTCTCGGAGCCGCTCCAGGTCACGCCCGCCACGAACGCCATGGGCGGAGATTACAGGTTCAAGGTCACAGCGACAGCACCAGGCGCAGAATCCTCATCTGATACTGAGCGATTCAGGGTTCAGGGATACGATTACGCATCCGAGACGATGATCAGCGGGACCGGCCAGTTCCAGCTGAGCAAGGACGTCAGGTCGATGAACTCCGGGATAAAGTCGAACAAGGACGTCTTCTTCAGCGGGAGCGTCGATGAGCTGGTCAAGAACGAGTATCTAGTCGACAGAGCGAAGGGCAGGAACCCGAACTTCGAGGAGCAGGATGCGGTCGACGACTACGTCGCTCTCGCGCCAGGCGACACGCTCATGGGCAGCGAGAGCTTCAGGAGCTCGATAGCCTTCGGCGGCATCGGGGCGAAGGTCAGGGAGAGCTACAACCTCCAGGCGATGGAGTTCAAGAACCAGAACTTCAATCTCTACCAGACAGGCACGCTCGGGAGAAGCGCTGAGTTCAAAACGGCGGACAACTTCACAGGCTACCTCATGCTCGACGCGCGCCAGTCCAAACCAGGACAGAGGAGCATGAAGGAGCACGAGGAGTACTTCGGATCCTTTGAGATAATGCGCAAGATCCTCTTCAGGGACCAGCCGCTCCGGAAGGGATGCATCGGCGGTGCATGCGACTTCCTGGATAACATAAACCTCAGACTCAAATCGAGCTGATACCCTCCGGGGCATCAGCCACTTTTATGCCCAATTTTCAGGCGATCAGGGGAACCAGCGAGGCCCTTCTGGATACCGATCCTCCCAGAGCCCCTGAAATCGAGCATCGGCTTTTGAAAACCAAAACCATTTAATAGATAAAAACCATTTGGCAACAGACTTTCAGTCTTGTGGGTGTAGAATAAAGAGGTGATTCAATGGCATTGCAGCCGACGCCCGTTGATATCGGGCTATTTGTGATAGTTCTGATGGTGCTAGTGGGTCCATTTATGGTGAAAAAGATAGAGCACAACCTGGAGGCTTTCCTGTTTGTAATGGGCGTGCTCGCAGTGACTCTTGCCGGCTTCGAGAACAGAGCCGTTCTGGAACAGATTTACGCCAGTAATCCTGAGGCGATAGAGAAGATCGGCTGGCACATGGAGCTTGTGATAGAAGCGATAAAGGAGCCGATCATAAAGGGCATAGTGCCAGCTGTGCTGGTCGCAGGCCTGCTCTTCTACTACGGCAGATCAGCGGCGCAGAGAGGTATGGAAAAGATCCTCGAGGTCGTTCCGCTCAAGGTCATAGTCTTCCTGGTAGTTGTGGTACTCGGCGTCTTCTCGAGCGTGATAACAGCGATCATAGCATCCCTTCTCCTGGTGGAGCTCGTCAACTGCATGCCTCTCGACAGACAGACGAAGATCAATGTTGTGATAATCGCATGCTTCTCGATAGGTCTTGGCGCTGTCCTGACTCCGGTCGGAGAGCCGCTCTCGACGATAGCGATCACAAAGCTGCAGGGTCCGCCTTATCACGCAGGATTCTTCTTCCTGTTCAACAGGCTGGCGGTTTACATAATTCCAGGATGCCTGGCGATGGGAGTGCTCGCGATGTTCTTCACAGGGAAGGCGGCAAAGGAGGCATGTGCTGTTGCAGCTGAGGAGGCAGGTGGCCTGAGAGATGTCTTCATCAGGGCCATAAAGGTGTACATCTTCGTCATGGCGCTGCTCCTCCTTGGCAGTGGCATGAAGACAGTGATCGACAAGTACCTGCTCACAGTACCGCCCCAGATTCTGTTCTGGGTCAACATGATCTCCGCGATCCTCGACAACGCCACACTCACTGCTGCGGAGCTGAGCCCGTCGATGGAGATAACCCAGATCCAGGCTGTGCTGATGGGACTGCTGATCTCGGGCGGCATGCTGATCCCAGGAAACATCCCGAACATCATATCAGCAGGGAAGCTCAACATCACGAGCAAGGAGTGGGCGAGGCTTGGCGTACCGCTCGGCCTGATACTGATGGTTCTCTACTTCGTGTGGATATTCTACATACCGTTCCACATAGAGTTCCATCTGTAATTTCATTTTTTATTTATATTTGCTGTCAGGTACCATCTTCCCTTTTTCCCCTTCATGAACTCGATCGCATCAGGATATGAATCAAAGCTCCAGCTCTCTCCAGTGCTGAGGTTAACAAGAAGAACTCCAGCTACTGGTTTCACGTTCAGCGACTCGATCTCATCTCTGAGCCTGCTGTGCTTTCTGTACATCGCATCCCTCCAATGGCATGGTTTCTCGATCCCGATCGCTACCTGCATCAGGAATTCAGACGCATCTGATTCCGTGGGTGGCATCATGCAGATGCACGCTCCCACTCTTTCGTTTGAGCCCACGACCCGGCTCTCAGGCGCTGCGCAGGCTTTCACACGATCTTCGATGGGATCCCCTTTGAGATCACGTATCTGACAAAATCCGCTGAGGGAAACTCATGGATCGATGTGACGAAGATCATGCCCTCACCGTATCTGCCCGCGCACAGGACCGGCCGGCCGGCAGGATCCCTGGCGAGAACATCGAAATCTGCTCCAGGCTCCAGGTATCCGTCGCAGTCCCCCGAGCCGCTGCAGAGTGGCGCCCCGTCGCATGAGAATTTTATCTGCGCTGCCTCCGTGTATTCGCCCCTGTATTTTATCGAGAGCGGCAGCCAGTCGTAGTCGTGCTCCGGAACGAGGGGGCCGAAGACCATGATGACGCCACCTGAGCGCACGAAATTCTTTATGCCCTCACTGCATGCTCTGAGATTTCTCAGAGCGCTGGAGTACTGCTGGTTTGCGAATCCAGTCGGAATGATCAGCGCTCTGAACCTGGGGAGGAACGGGCTGCAGAGCATCTCAGGTTTGATGAACTGAACATCAACACCTGCCTCCTCGAAGAGCTTCTCATAGAGAAACGACCTGTCGCAAAGGATCACCGCATCTGGCATGCTGTACCGGTGCGCGGATGTGGTTAAAAATGTTTCATCGTTCCAGGCTGGAACGCGGTGGCGGTGACGCTGAATTACAGATGATCACGGATCGCTTGTCAGTAGATCAGCAACATTGCTGCATCCGCTCACGCAGAGTTTGGAGGAGAGCAACTCCGGCCTGAAGACCGAAGTCTCCGCTACCCATACCGACCAGGGTGTTTTATGAGATCATCTGGCGCATGACCCAGGCGGAACAATACCTAAAAAGAGAACGCTGGAGTCATCATTTCTGCCCGGACGTTATCAGATTCGCAAAAAGAAAATATCACTTTGGAGGAACCACGTAGTTCCATCTCCATACCTTGAAGCCAGCACCCACGATCAGTATGAATATCGCCAACACGATCAGAGACTGCAGGTATTCCAGAGCCGTAGCTGTATCCATAAAACCACCGCGATGATGGTACCAAACTGATCGCTGATAAATATTTTGGTGCATCGTGTGGACCTGTCCTCTGGATGTAAAGTTAATATAATATGCGGTAGCGTGTGTTTATGGTGAGAGGCAATGGTGATTGGAGTAACAATGGTCAAGGTAGTGCCTGGACAGGAGAAGCCGGTTTACAGTGCGCTTAGACAGATAGATGGTATAAAGAACGTCTATCACGTCTTCGGAGAGTTCGACTTCGTTGTGATCATAGAGGTAGAAGGTCTCAGCATGCTGAACCGCCTGGTAGACACGATCCGTGAGATCGAGAACGTAACAGCGACACAGACCGTGGTTGGGGCAGAGCTTTAATGGACACAGCCGAGGAGCTGGCAAAGCAGCAGAGATCGATATCTGTTGCGGAGTTCTTTGAGAAGAACCGCCAGATTCTTGGATTCGACTCAGCCCCTCGTGCCATCATCACATGCGTCAAGGAGGCGGTCGACAACTCCCTTGATGCATGTGAGGATGCTGGCATACTTCCTGATATTTTTGTACAGATCAAGCGCGCCGGTGAGCTTTACCGTGTCATAGTCGAGGACAACGGTCCAGGCATCGTGCCCTCTGAGATCCCCAGGGTCTTCGCAAAGCTGCTTTACGGCTCGAGGTTTCACGTTCTCCGGCAGAGCAGGGGGCAGCAGGGCATAGGCATATCCGCAGCGGTTCTCTACTCACAGCTGACCACAGGAAGGCCGGCGAGGATCACATCAAGGACATCGCCTGAGATGCCAGCGAGATATGTGGAGGTCATGATAAACACCGCGAAGAACGAGCCTGAGATCATCAGGGAGGAGGATATAGACTGGGAACGGCCCAGGGGCACGCGGGTGGAGCTTGAGATCGAGGGCTCATATGTGCGCGGCAGGAGGCAGTCGGTTTACAGCTACCTGAAGAACGTCGCGATAGTGAACCCGCATGCCAGGATAACATTCGTGGAGCCAGATGGATCCACAGAAAAGTTCGAGAGGGCGACAGAGCGTCTTCCAAAAAGAGCATGTGAGATAAAGCCCCATCCCTCTGGGATAGAGCTGGGCGAGCTCACGAAGATGTTGAGGTATACTGAGAGAAGAAAGCTCTCCAGCTTCCTGAAGGAATCTTTCTCAGCCATCGGCAACATCGCAGCTCAGGAGATACTTCAGATCTCAGGGCTGGATCCATCGATGGATCCAAGAAGCTTGGACTACGAGCAGTCAAAGCGTCTTTTCGAGGCGCTCAGGCGCATAAAGATAAAATCCCCGCCGGTCGACTGTCTCTCGCCTATAGGGGAGGACCTGATAAGATCCGGCCTTGCGAAGGAGTTCCGCGTGGACTTCATCGCGACCGTCTCAAGGCCAGTCTCTGTGTATTCAGGGAATCCCTTTGTGGTCGAGGCAGGGATTGGCTTCGGCGGTGAGCTCGATCGGAACGGCAGGGTCGAGATTTTGAGGTTCGCGAACCGCGTGCCTCTTATATACCAGCAGGGGGCCTGCGCCATAACCCATGCGATAGAGGGCGTGTCCTGGAAGAGCTACGGACTGGACCAGCCTGGAGGGGGATTGCCGGTCGGGCCTGCTGTTATACTGGTTCACGTGGCATCGACCAACATTCCATTCACATCAGAGTCAAAGGATGCTGTTGCAGACATCCCCGAGATCCTCGCCGAGATAGATCTCGCGATGAAGGAGATCGGCAGAAAGCTCAGGAGATTTCTTGCACTGCAGGAGACACTATCCGAGCGGAGGGAGAAGGAGGAGATCATAAGCAAGATCCTTCCGAGGATGGCGGACAAGCTCTCGGACATGCTCGGGCTCGAGAGGCCTGACATAAGCAGGGTTGTAGCCAGGATCATGGGCAACGTTCTGGTCAGGAGAGACCTGAACCAGGAGGACGGGCGTTTGATTGTGCGCATAGAGATAGAGAACAACACATCCTCGCAGAGAAGCTTCAAGCTGCACGAGATAATCCCTGTGGAGGCGGAGGATCTGGATCCACCTGCGAGAAGGGTCGATATGGGTGGGTGCTATGACTACCAGTGGAAGATTGCGATCCGGGCAGGTGAGAGGATGGTTCTCAGGTATACGGTAAAGAGCCATCTGCAGAGGATGCCGGAGGCTGTTGTCGAGGGGCTGGAGCCTGAGATTGTGACTGGGGCGAGGGTGCTTTCTGATGCATGATCCGGAGAGCAGGCTTCTAGGTATAGCAAGGTCACTCTACGATCAGTTCAGGGATGGTATCGTACCCCATCTCGTGCTTCCGACGAGGACCAAGAAGAACATCGAGTACAGCACAGAAGATGATGTGTGGGTATACGGCGATCAGGAGAGCGTGAGGAGCGTCAAGACCATACGCGGCGCGAGGACGCTGCTCAAGACCGTGCATCTGATAGATCTCCTGGTGAAAGAGCATCTCAGAGGAAACCGGGCGTCAACGCTCAGGGAGATATACTACATCTCCGAGAACTGGGAGCTCGCCAAGTTCGCAGAGCAGGCCGAGAGCGACCGTCTCATCGAGGATCTGGAGATAATCACAGGCCTTCAGCGGGAGGATTTTCATGTCAGACCTGAAGAGGACGGCGCTGCTGTATTCGGCCCCCTCAGGATCAGAGAACGGACGCGGCGCGGCGAGCGCGAGATACACTGCCAGGAGGACATCGGCGAGGCCGGATATCAGATACCCTTCAACGTCGATTTTGTGGAGTTCCTGGATCACGATGCCAGGATGGTCATAGCTGTCGAGACCGGCGGAATGTATGCCAGGCTGATCGAGAACGGATTCGATGAGGAGTTCGATGCGATTCTTGTGCACCTCAAGGGCCAGCCAGCGCGATCGACCCGACGCTTCATAAAAAGACTCAACACAGAGCTCGGCCTCCCAGTGGCCGTCTTCACCGATGGGGATCCGTGGAGCTACCGGATATACGCGAGCGTAGCCTACGGCGCGATAAAGAGCGCGCACCTCTCCGAGCACCTCGCAACGCCGGATGCGAAATTCCTCGGCGTGCAGCCAACAGACATCGTTGAGTACAACCTCTCCACAGACAGGCTAACAGACAGGGATCTTCACGCACTCAGATCAGAGCTCACGGACCCGAGGTTCGGCAGCGATTACTGGCAGAAGCAGATACAGCTCCAGATAGATCTGAAGAAGAAGGCTGAGCAGCAGGCATTCGCAGGAAAGGGTTTGGACTTCGTCACAAAAAGGTATCTTCCGGAGAGGCTATCAGAGCTGGGGATGGCATAGCACGCAAGTGACAAATATGCCTCTCAAAGGAGGAGCGTCTCACCCACAATATCCCCAAACTCCATCGCGCGTTAACTCTGGTATGCTGAGATGAATGGAACCAGGAGGTTGTGGTCGTTCAGCATGCCTATCAGCTTTCTGTGTGCATTGACGACAGGCATCTGGTCGATCCTTCTCTGGGACATGATCTTGGCGCACTCGCTGACCCTGCTGGACCTCAGGGCGGTTATCGCCTGGACCATGGCCTCCATCACCTTCACATTCTTCAGCCTGATCTTCGATACCTGGTAGTACCTTGAGATGGCCTCCTTCTGGCTCTCCCAGCTCCACTCGTCCATCTCAGGCGCGGTATCCGCATCCGCCCTCTCCAGCGACTCCTCGACGACGCTCTTCGCTATGAGATCCCTGTCTGTGACGATGCCGACCAGCTGGAGGTCTGTATCTATCACAGGGCAGGCCTGAACTCCGGCATACTCCATGATCGCGCCCACCACCGGCAGCGGCATCTCAGACCACACAGCGACGACGTGCCGCTCAAAGTAAGGATCTATCGGCTCATCCATGTTGAGAGAAGCGATGACCCTCACGACATCGGCGACGCTTATGATCCCCACAAGCCGTCCATCCTCGACCACCGGAAGTCTCCTTATCCGCTTTTCCACAAACAGCTTCGCCGCCTCGACCAGGTGATCATCAGGACGGACGACAAAGGGGTTCCTGGTCATGAGCATGGCGATCTGATCCTCCTCCGGGTTCCGGAGAAGATCTGTCCTGGTGACCATGCCGACAACAGTGTTGTTCTTGACGACAGGAACGCCAGAGACGTGCCGCTCGTTCAGAACCTTCAGCACCTTATCCCTGGTGCCGGGCAGGCTCACATAAGCGACATCCTTGACCATCGCATCTCTGACCAGGATATCCAAGGATCAACCCTCCTTCCTCTCCCCCGGCACAGTTAAGACGGGGACCCTGGAGTGCTGTACCACCTTCTCCGCCACGCTCCCGAGTAGGAACCTGTCGAGGCCGCTTCTTCCAACGCTTCCCATGACAAGGAGGTCCACATTTAAATCCCGCGATAGCTTCAGTATCTCATCAGTCGGCTTCCCCTCGACAACCCTCTTCTCGCACGGCACGCCCGCATCCGAAGCTATCGACTCCACATATGATGTGGCATCCTCCCCCTCCTTGAGGAGCATATCCCTTATGCCAACCAGGATCATCTCATCCGGCAGATGGCTCAGCCGGCCGGTATCTGCCACATAGACCGCTATGACCCTGGCCCCGAGATTCCGGGCGAGCTCCACGCCGAACCTCGCAGCCCTCTCGCTCGTCTCAGAGCCATCCGTTGCTATCATTATCTTCTCGATCATGCTTTCAGATCCTCAGCATTATGTCAGAGGGCTCGGCCCTTCTCACGATGCTCGCCAGTGGGTTCAACGATCCCCTCAGATTGCGGGAGTTCCTGTCGAACACATTAATCCGCGCCTCTTTCCCGGGATCGATGGAGCCGAGCCTCTCAGCCATACCCAGTGCTCTTGCTCCATTTATCGTGCACATCATAAAAACCTGTCTGTCGTCTCTGACGATCGCTTTTGATAAGAGCTCCATCTCTCTGAAGATGCTGGTCGAATTTATCATCAGGTTGTCCGTGCCAACGCAGACATTGAGCTCCAGGGAGAGCATCGCCGCGATATCAGGAAGGCCGGCGCGCGTGAATAGATTGGATCTGGGGCACACGACCACAGAGGCGCCTGAATCCGCAACATCCCTCAGATCGGAGCGCTCCGCTCTGGAGAGATGTATCAGAATGTCAGGCCCGATGGCCAGCGCGCCCTCTATATCGTCCCTGCCGGCCTCGCCGGCGTGTATCGCCACGCGCTTTCCAGATCTTTTCGCGATGCTCACGACCTCATCGACGAAATCCCGATCGTAATCCCTTGTGCTGCTCAGACCGATGCCCCAGCACGCTGGATGTATATCCGCTGTAGTCCCAAGAGGCCTGCCGAAGACCCTGCTCTGAATGGGCAGACCCTCCAGAGCTCTGAGGAGAAGCTCAACTCCATGAGGGCCGCCCTCCCTGAAATCGCCGAAGGCGCAGGTTCCGGAGTCGAGCATCTCCTCAGCGGAGAAGCGCATCGATTCAATAAGGAGATCATCGCCAGCTCTCTCAAGAATCCTGTGCTTCAGGCCCCCTGGCCCCACGAGATCTGCAAGATCCATGAACGGCGGATCCTTCGCGATGGAGTCCGCTACATGAGTATGCGCATTGACAAAAGCAGGGCATATGATGCCCTCGAAGTGCCCCCTCTCCCTGCCCTCGCCGACCTCTTTTATGATGCCGTTTTTAATAACTACATACCCATCCAGGGCAACCATATCCTCGCCTGAGATCACGGTTCCGGAGAGCATCAGCTCCTCCTGAGGGCAAGCAGCACATACTGATGCGGAGAGAGGGCTGCCCGGGCCGGAGGGATCGCGGGCGATGGGAGCCTTCAGCTTATTAACATCCTCATCGAGTCTATGCATGATGAGACCCTATGTTTTCATCAACAGCGCAATGAGCGCTGACGGGAAGATAAGCTCTTTTCTGAGAAGACAGGTACGCATCTCCGGATCTGGGGACCTCCTCAGGGTGGACAGGCTGCGCGCTGAGAGCGATGCGGTGATGGTTGGAGTGGGAACGGTCATCGCAGACAACCCGAAGCTTCGGGTGAAGTCAGAGGCTCTGAGATCATGGCGGCTGGAGAGAGGGATGCCGGAGAACCCTCTCCGGGTTGTGGCCGACAGCAGAGCCAGAACGCCACCATACGCGGAGGTTCTGGGCCCCGGATGCATCATCGCTGTATCGAGATCTGCCCCCGCTGAGAGGACTAGCGAGCTCTCGAAGAGATGCGAGATCGCGGTCTGCGGCGAGGATCGCGTGGATCTCGGAGAGCTTCTGGAGATGCTGTACCAGAGGGGCGTGAGGAGGCTGATGGTCGAGGGAGGGGGGACTTTGAACTGGTCTCTCATAGAGCAGGATCTCGTCGATGAGATCTGCGTCTTTGTTGGAGGGCTGGTGATAGGCGGAAAGGACGCGCCGACGCTTGTGGACGGAAGCGGATTTGCGGAGAGCTTCCGAAAGCTAGAGCTGATCTCGGCAGATCGGCTCGATGATGGCGTGCTCATAAAATGGAGGGTGGTCAGGAGCGCATGAACTTATCCCAGCCCTCGTGCCTCTCCTTCAGGATAGTACATATGTCCTCGAGCATCTCAAATGGGATGCCGACAACGACATCGTTCTCCGTTAAGGCGGACTTCTTCGCAGAGCCATCGCATCCAAGCGAGACATTGACATCGCCTTTGATAATCGGCGATGCAGTGGCGTCAACGCAGAATGACTGAATCCCAGCTGTGTCGAGATTCATGCGCCCGCCGCGCCTGTACATCACAGCCTGGACTATGCGGCGCGCCTGCAGCGCATTTCCAACAAATATAACCACATCCGGAGTTATGCTCAGCTTTGCGAGAGGCGCGACAAGGGTCGCGACGGTGCTGCCCGCCGGGAGCCTGGGCATGCTCGCGGCGATCCTCTGGCCCACGGTCTGTGTGGCGCTTTTGTTGAGCTTTGAAAAGTAGAGCTTTCCTGAGGAGATGTTCTCAGGGCACTCAACCAGGCCTATGCCAGAAGCCCCGCCCTTGCAGTCGTGCTTGTCCAGACGCGCGAAGAGCACCTCTCCCCTTCGTGCGCGCTGAACCATCCCGCAGTACGGCATGGGCTTCTCAATCTCCTTCAGATCCTTCGGGATATCCCCCTCGCTCTTGAAGAGAACCACTCCAACAGGCTCGCTATCGAGGCCGAGCGTGCTCTTAAGAATATCCGACATCTCAGCATAATCCATAACGACACCTCGTTAGCTCTGGTTATATCATGAGATATCTCTGTTGCGCTCATCTCTTGAAGGGGATCATTTCAATTAAATTCTTCTAATTATTGCGAATTACATATCAAAAATACTCTCAATAAGATGGTATAAACTTGATTACAATCTCATAAATCACAAATTAATTAGAAAAGTTTAAATCTTTGCAGATAATCGTAGTAGTAACCTCTCTAGGAGAGGTGGGGAAGTATGGTGTGGATCACAAAAATAAGCTTAGGACTGGCCATCCTGCTGGTCCTCATGGCATCCCCTGCATACGGGGATGGGAATGTATCGAGCTCTGAAAAAAGCCCTGTGAGAATTTCAAACGTCAGCTTCGTGGCGCCGAGCCCGGAGAGGGCGAACCTCAATGAGGAATGGGTCGAGATCGAGAATGGCGGAAATACAGACGTGAATCTCGCGGGATGGAGCATATCCGACGAGCAGGAGCACAAATATGTGTTTCCTGATGGATTCATTCTCCGATCTGGCGCCAGGGTGAAGGTGCACACAGGTGCTGGCAATGATACCCAGCAGGACCTCTACTGGGGGAGGAGCGTCCCTGTCTGGAATAACGACGGGGACAGAGCCACACTGAGAGACAGCTCCGGCAGCATCATCGACATCAAGCCCTGACCCAGGGCAATATTTTTTATCCCTGTAAATTCGAGTTGCGCTGATTGAATCGAATAACCAAAATGAGATCAGAACAGCCAGGACGCCACAGGCGCAGCTGTTCTGGTCGGTACTTTTCAATACGCTTTTGCTACTGTTATCACCCTGTCATTACTGTCGAGCACCAGCACCTCGTCTCCCGGGCTCACATCCGGGTCTGCCCTGAGCACCAGCCTGGAGAATACGCGCCCGCCTCTTGCAACAAAAGGCACTGCGTCATCAGAGACGACGACTCTCTTGGGTTTTATCGCACCACTCATATTTTTTTCACCCCCTGCATACATTCACAACTGCTTTGATATGAATTTTTCGGTAATAAATAACAAATGATAATATTAATATTGAATATTGTGTCACCAAAATGAACGCATCCTGGACCCTGCGCGACGCTCCGTTCCGGTCGTCACGGAGGCTTGCAGACGCGGCACGGCGTGTATCCCATCGAGCGCGCCTCATCTGGGCTGGAGAAGCATATGATGTTATCCGGGGCGATCTTCTCTGCCCACTCACAGTCAGGGTAGTGGTATTTTTTCGACTTCACCGAGCCGACGTATGCACAGCCGGCCGGCTGGAGCGAGCTTAGATTCCACCAATCAGCTGGATTGAACTCGTTGTCCGTGAAGTCCTTCACAACAGCATGACCGCTGTCAACGATCATCCTGTTGAAGTTCATCTCCCGATCCGGCGCACCATTTTTCTCCAGATACACAACACATATCCATCTCCCGTAATCATCCCTGCCCCGCATGTCGTCTATGTCCAGCCAGACGGTGCGTCCGAAGAGCCAGGAGATCGTGTAGTTCGCGGCAGCTCTTCCGGCCTCTGTATCCAGCTCCGGACAGTCGACGTCTGCAAGCCGCACCCTCCCAAGACCCTCAACATCGAACGTGTCGCCATCCACGACCTTGATGACTGTCCCTCGGAACTCATCCGGCGCGGAATCGAGACAGCCCATCAGAATGACGAGCACAAGAATTGCAGCAGGCTGGAGCAGCTTCATGCCTTCGAGGTCTTGCGCGGCACAATTTATTGATTACGATGATCACTCTTGTCTTGATCCATCAATATGCGCGCTGGCAGTGAGCACAGGCGTCTCCTGAAGATCTCTTCGATACAGGGATAACCGCGGAATAACGAGAGACCCTCGATCGGGGATCCTGCATAGCTTGAATAACTTTGATGGGTGGATGCAATCATGCGCGACTTTGTTATTGTGGGTCACAGCGCGAAGACCACGCCGGATTTCTCCCTGGAGGATCTTCCCGGAACCTCGGGGAGGATGGATGTGCTTTGCAGATGCATCAACTCGGCATTCATGCTATCGCACGGGATAAGAAGAGACGTCAGGTGCCATCTCATCCTCATGGGTGGACCTGAGCCTAAGATACTCCGATTTGATGGAAGCAGGCTCCGCCATTTGAACCCGGACGAGAGGAGCACGGCTGCACTGATAAAGCGCGCCCTATCCATCGATGCCAGCCCCTTCTGGAGGGAGTCCACGCCCGGCATTTACATCAGGAAGGGTGATCTCAGATCGCTGTTGGAGTCTCTGAGAGATGATGGACAGAGGCTGTACTACCTCAGGGAGGATGGTGCTCAGCTCAGCGGAACCGTTTCGGAGGGCGCGTTCATACTCGGGGATCACACAGGCATGAGAGATGATGAGGAGCAGCTCATCGAATCAATGGGAGCTGAGACGGTGAGCATAAGCCCGCTGAGCCTCCACGCAGACCACTGCATAGTGATAATAAACTGGATGTGCGATAACGCCGCTGTAAGGAGATGATCCACGGAGATGATGTGACCGCAAAAACCAGAATGCTGCAGGGTCGGAGTGCTAAAAGGATGAAAGATTTGATGTGCTGTTTTGATGTGCTTTTAGTCTCTTCCAGAAACGAGCCGCAACAGGAGGTCTACCTCAATCTCATGATTTCTATTACAGCGCATCCGGGGTTATGCATAGTGTGGATATAATGATATACAAAAAATTATTATATATAGAACTACAGAATCCACGATGTCAGATGCAAAGAGGGCTCCTGGATGAGGAAAAAGGCTATTGTTTTTGTCATGATATTGGTAATCTTATGTCTCGGCATCTGGGCACAAAATGGCGAGAAGTTGAGTGCGGTTCTGCCCATCGCGCACCTTATCGAGATCTCAAAGATTGCTTTATCACATATCACAAGCCTCGCCTGCAACCTGCTCAGAGAGATCGCGATCAGAGCGGGAGAGACGATATCAGCGATCTCTCTGGAGATATTCAGAGTTTTGGTTAAAATTGCATCTGACCTGGACGCAAGGATGCAATCCGTGCTTCACAGACCCATCATTTGATGATAAATATAAAACTTAAGCCTGCAGATCTGTAAAGACATGCAGCTACATTGAAGCGCTTCTTGGCGCACTCGGGTTGTGTACAAAGTCATTGAAATCCACCGCACAAACCCATTCAGACCAATGTAGCATCTAGGAGATGGCGATTACAGGAGCATCACTAGCGATTCGAGCCATCTGATCAAGAAGGGGGATAGATCCGCCCGTCCGGGAGTAGCATTAACAGCGGTGACGAGCGGCCAAGATGGTAGTAGTCATATAGCTATGAAGCCGTTAGCCATGCAGTGCGAAAGTATTCAGTGGCATCTTAAACTCTTGCTCCGCATTGCCATAGCCCTGCAGATGGCTTCTCGCGCTTCGAACATCCGCATCGGAACCGCTCGACGAAGCGTTGATGACATCGCCTTCTCCGCTGTCACGAAATCAACTC
>NZ_JANIHG010000053.1 GCF_024518575.1 Methanothrix sp.
CTGACAAGCACCACCATTCGCATGGGGAGGCCGATGATCGACGTGGCAAGTGCAGATGTAATGGCTTTTATTAATATAATGCATATTGAAATGGCTATGATGAAAGCTGTGTTCTCCATGAGCACTCTGAGATCGAGAAGCATGCCGATGGATACGAAGAAGAAGCTTGAGAATGAATCCCGCAGCGGTCGGATGTTCCCGATCGCGTGCAGGCTGTAAGGAGACTCGGATATCACCAGTCCGGCCAGAAATGCGCCCAGTCCCAGAGAGAGTCCCGCAAAGGAGCTGAGCCATGCTACAGCAAAGCACATGCCCACCGTGAAGAGGAGAAATAGCTCGTGATCCCCTGTCTTCAGCACCTGATAGAGAATCTTTGGCACAATCCACTTCGCACCTACAATCACAACTGCTATAAGCATCATTGCTTTGAGAATGATAAACAGAGGCGATTCTGCTGTGGAAGCAGCTGCTCCCGGCAGCATGGGTATGAGCAGCATCATCGGTACCACTATGATATCCTGGAATATCAGTATGCCAAGTATGGTCCTTCCGTGAAGTGTATCAAACTCTCCCCTCTGCTGGATTATTCTGAGAACTATGGCTGTGCTGCTTAGTGATACCATGAACCCCAGGCCGATAGCCTCCCCAAGAGGTCTATCCAGACTTGCCAGAACAAAAAGGACCGCAAGTGTGGTGAACAGCACCTGCAGAAAGCCGCCGACCAAAACAAACCTCTTTATCTGGAGCATGTCCTTAAGGGAGATCTCTATGCCTACGGTGAAGAGGAGCAGTATAACGCCTATCTCAGCCAGGACCGCCACCTGATCGAGGGAGCGGATCAGACCCAGAGACTGTGGTCCTGCAATGATGCCAGTTATGAGGTACCCCAGAATCGCAGGCATCCTGATCCGGTGGAAAAGAAATAGCACAGCTGAGGAGAGAACAAATATTATCACTACGTCCCTAAGCAGCTCGGTCTCCAAATGCCGCCACTCCCCCAATGAGATAGGCTTTGTTTCATGTTCAACCAGGCGATGCCCGGCGGGGACGTGCGCAGGGCAATGCTAGATGTTTTCCACGAGATCCAGGACTTCCGCGAACTCGACCCTCGCTGTGGAATCGATTGTGAGCGGGGTCACCGAGATCTTGCCCTCCTGATACACAGCCCTGACATCCGTGCCCTCTCTCTCACCGCATATGAGATCCCCGCCGATCCAGTAGTAAGGACGCCCTCTCGGGTCCCTGCGCTCCTCAACAGCGGTCCTGAATATCTTCCGTGCAAGCCGCGTGACGACTATCTCTGTGTCATCAGTGGCATTCAGCGGAAGGTTGATGTTCAGGATATCAACTCCTGCAGGCATGCCCCTCTCCAGGACCCTTATCGCAACCCTGCGGAGAATATTGATAGCAGTATCGAACCTGTACTCAACGGAGTGGTTGTTATCGAACTTGTCCCCTTGATCCGCGACCTGTATCGATGCCGCGATCGCCGGTACACCGTAGCTGGCAGCCTCTATGGCAGCGCCGATGGTTCCGCTGGTTGTGACGGTGTCTGTGCTTATGTTCTCCCCCACATTTATGCCGGATACAGCGAGATCTGGGAGCTCCCCCTTCATCACAACAAAGATGCCAAGTATGACTGAGTCTGTTGGTGTGCCGGAGACAGCATACGCTCTTCTCCCGTCGAGGCTCACCTCGGCCATCCTCAGCGGCTCGAATACCGACACAGACCTGCCTACGCCGCTTCTCTGGCCGGAGGGAGCTACCACAACCACCTCACCAAGATCCTCGACGCTCCGCACCGCTGCCCTCAGCCCCGGTGCGTAAATCCCGTCATCGTTCGTGACCAGTATTCTGCGCATCCTGTGATCCCTGCTCAGCTCTCATCCGGTCTCTGAGGCAGGAGTTATATGTGTTTTTGGGTGAGGATATGGAATGCAGTCGTGTATTTTGAGCTCAGGCGCATGCGAGCACGTCGGTTGTGGGCTTGCTTCACCGAGGCAGGATTTTTACAAATCATCGCACTCTACAGCTATATCAGGGACCAATTACCATGAAAGAGCTCGATCGGCATTATGATTTTTTGCAGATCATCACACTCTACAACTATAGTACCACTTTCATCCATTTGGCGCTTCTTTTATTACATGCGCCGTTTTCATGTTCCACGATGTCACTGAAGTCAACATATGGCTGTATTGCGAAAAATATCAGAAAATCGCTAACCTGAACGAGAATGCTTTAAAAAATAATCAAACTGTTGGGACCATGTTGGGACCAGAATGCGAAAAACTACGAAACGGAGCGTTAATGCAGAATGTGGGTTGAAATTGCTGACAGGCAATCGAACCGACGGACATTCACCTCAGACCGCGGGTAGAGCCTCTCTGAGATAGCAGCACACCGGGTCTGTGAAACCTTCGACAACAAGTCGAAGCGCAGGAAGCCCTCCCATTCAGGGTAGGAGGTCACGAGAGTTGCAGCCGCAGACCTTGAGGCGACTTCAAAACATGCGAGCATGCAGAGACGCGCCCAGCCGAATCGACATGCTGGCGATTTTGGTGGCTATCTGCGCAAAAACAGTGCAGTGACTTCGCGGTGGTGGTGCGATCCAGGAGTTTCGCTCCTGGGTCACGCCGTTACCTTTGTCTTTGCGATGTACCTTATGAGATCCGGGCCGATCCTCGCCTTCTTCTGGAGCTCCTCCGCCATCTGCTCAAAGGATACACCCTTGTTGATCATCGACCTTATCTCTTCTATTGTGCTGTCGCTCACCGTGAAGTACTCGTCAAGATCCTTCCTGTGGCCCCAGACGTCGCCCTCGAGCAGCTCGATGCCCTGCATCTCCAGGAAAACCTGAATGGCGTTCGACATCGTCTTCTTGTACGATGGCGGTACCTGGATCACCCTGAGCCGGGGGCACCTCTGCATAAGATTCAGGAAATCGACATTCGATGCTCTGAAGGCCAGATGCACCATTCTTTCATTCGGATTGAGCTGTGCGATCTCGCTCTTGGAGCTGACTACTCTAATTCTCATAGAGACTCACCATACCTAGGGGAAATATCATATTATTAATAGACACTTGTGGTTTATGATACCGTATAAATAAAGTTCTCCTGGGCATAAACACAATTAAAATTCTAATATTCATCTTCTGGAAGATCCTCCGCGTCTCTAACAGGCAGCTATGTCATCAATGAATGATGTTCCAGGCTGCCGCGCAATATAGAGCTTCCAGCGCTCTGAAAATGTCTGGAATGCCGGAGCTGGTCATCTGAGGATTATCACTGTCAGAATAATAAGCAGTGGCAGTGCCAGAGTTACAAGCAGGCTCCACAGCCCGAACCTCTCAGCAGCGCGGCACCATGGAGCGCAGAGCCGACCACCGGTAAATCTCCCGCAGACAAGAGAACACCACCATCTGAATAGAGGGCATCGCGCGACCTTCCAGTCCCTGCACCTCTCGGGTATACTTCCCATGTATCATGATGTCTTCTCGCTAAAATAAATGCTTAACTGTCATGCACAGTTAGTAAAAAATATTACATCTATGCCATCGTGGGGTTGAACCTCCGGATTTATCAAGCGCCCAGGAATCCGATCCGAATCCTGGGAGCTCCGGAAGAATCCACAGCTTCAAGGTTCACCTCAGCTTGGATTCTATCTCACTCTCCCTGAGCTTGCAGAGGTTTTCAGCCCCACGCACGTAGAACCAGTAATGGACCACCACCAGCAGTCCCCAGCCCACTATTGGGTAGTACATCGCCCAGCCGGGGATTGTCTTTATCGTGCCCATGGCGTTGAGGGCTATCCAGATGGCATTCACCACAATGTAGATCGCTATGTGAAGCTGGAACAGCTTCACCTGATCCGAAACGGTCGCCTCTCTAAAAAGTCTTTTGTATTCTTCCAGGGTCGCAGCCAACAGTTCCACCTCCTTCGTCATGTGGATGCCTGCTTTCTGACGTGAGGATTAACCTGTCATGCACGCGTAACCTTCAAGGCAACAAACCACAGAGCGTGGCGCCATTGCACAATCGCTACACAGCAGCGATGCAGCGAATGCAAGCTCTGATCAGGACACGTGCACCTCACGCCAGGAATTAGTACTGTTGTTTTTCAACTTTATATACGTTGTTCTTGTTTTGCTGTGTTAAATAATGTTTGAGAATCAGATAGCAGAGGCTGGATTCATACGGATTGCAATTTAGTAAAAATCAATAGCTTTCGACCTTAGAGCTCTTAATTATTCAACACAGCATCTTGTTTTTAAGCGTGCCGGCTGCATTGCCGGTCCTGGGTGAGGAGTATCAGCTGGCTGGTGCCTTAAAGGTCAGCGATTATACATGGATCTTGGATCCTTGCGGCCACCGCCCTGTCATATCCTAAAGCTTATATCGTTGTATGGCTGGTATGGGGCAGGGTTCCAGATGGCACGCTTGGTAATGAAATTCGGCGGGGTTTCTGTAGCTGATGGCAGGCGGCTCAGAAACGTTGGGGAGCTTGTGAGGGGATTCAGCTCAGGGAATGAAATCGTGGTGGTGACCTCTGCCCTCCAGGGGGTCACCGATGATCTGCTGGAATGTGCGAGATCCTCTGCAAAATACGGCAGGGTCTCTGATGTCGAGGATTTCATCAGAAAGCTTGCTGAGAGGCACGAGCAGGCGATCACAGATGCGATATCCAATGATGCGATCCGTGAGGAGATCAGATCAGATATACGCAAGAAGATCGAGATGCTCGAGAAGGCCTACGTCGGGATATGCTATCTCGGAGAGCTCACACCGAGATCCATAGATTACATCTCAAGCTTTGGCGAGCAGCTCTCAGCCCCGATACTCTCAGGCGTCTTCAGGGACATGGGGATTGAGTCGAAGTACTACACAGGTGGAGATGCGGGGATAATCACAAACAGCGATTACGGGAACGCGAAGCCTCTTGAGAAGAGCTACACACTCATAGGGAAGAGGCTGCTGCCCATAAAGGGAATACCTGTTGTCACCGGCTTCATAGCAAAGGATGAGAACGGCATAACAACAACCCTCGGGCGCGGCGGGTCTGACTTCACAGCATCGATAATCGGCGCTGCGATAGACGCGGATGAGATCTGGTTCTGGAAGGAGACCTCTGGAGTCCTGACAGCTGACCCCAAGATAGACCCGTCTGCCAAAACCATACCCACGATATCCTACATAGAGGCCATGGAGCTATCATTCTTCGGGGCGAAGGTGCTTCACCCGAGGGCGATCGAGCCAGCGATAAGGAAGGGCATACCCGTAAGGGTGAAGTGCACATTCGATCCCGATAGTCCGGGCACAAGGATAGTGCAGGAGGAGGAGCTGAAGGACGGCGTCATAAAGGCGGTGAGCCTCTCCACAAATGTTGCGCTGCTCAACGTCTCAGGCGCGGAGATGATAGGCACCCCTGGAGTTGCGGCCAGGGTATTCTCGGCTCTCGCAAACTCCGGGGTGAACATAATCATGATCAGCCAGGGCTCTTCAGAGGCGAACATATCGATGGTGGTCGAGGAGAGGGACCTCGACAGGGCAGAGGAGGCGCTGAGGCGCGAGCTCCCCCGGGAGATCGTGAAGGATATCACCCACAACAAGGATGTCTGCGTCGTCGCAGTTGTAGGCTCTGGCATGGCAGGCACACCTGGTGTAGCCGGCCGTCTCTTCAGCGCCATGGGGAGAGCAGGGATAAACGTGAGGATGATCAGCCAGGGCTCGAGCGAGCACAACATATCTTTCGTCGTCGCATCAAAGGATGGAAAGCGTGCTGTGCAGGAGATACACAGGGAGTTCAAACTCAATGGTGAGCACGCATGAAGGGGATGACCTACTCCGAGGCAGGCGTCGATATAGAGCTGGAGAACAGATCCATCGATGCGATGAAGCGCAGGCTCACGTTCTCCAGAAAGGGCTTCGGCGCACCTCTTACCGACATAGGACATTATGCTGGCCTGATCGACATGGGCGATTTCGCGATAGCGATGACGACAGATGGGGTCGGTAGCAAGATCCTGATCGCAAATGCTATGCGCAAGTGGGATACCATCGGGATAGACTGCATCGCGATGAACGTGAACGACCTCCTCGCAGTAGGCGCTGAGCCGCTGGCGTTTGTTGATTACCTCGCTGTGGAGAAGGTCGATCCTGAGGTCTCGGAGCAGATAGCTGTAGGACTCCAGAAGGGCGCTGAGATCTCCAACATCAGCATAGTCGGCGGTGAGACTGCATCGCTCCCTGAGATGATCCGGGGCCTGGATCTGGCCGGCACTGCCATAGGGTATGTGAAAAAGGACAGGGTGGTCACCGGCGAGAGGATCCGCACCGGAGATGCTGTTGTGGGGGTGCCAAGCACGGGGCTGCACAGCAACGGTTACACGCTCGCCAGGAGGATTATCGAGAGTTCTGACTACACATACTTCGATAAGATGCCGGGCGACTCCAGAAGCATAGGCGAGATCCTGCTGACCCCAACCAGGATATACATCGAGGTCCTGGAGCTCCTCAGGAGATGCGATGTTCATGGCCTTGCACACATCACAGGCAGCGGGCTCCTCAAGCTTCATCGCATAACAGATCTCGGGTTTGAGATAACAGACCCCATCGAGCCCCAGCCTGTATTCAGGTTCCTGCAGGAGCTGGGAGGGGTGGATGATGCTGAGATGTACAGGACGTTCAACATGGGCATGGGGTTCGTCGTGGTGCTTCCTGAAGAGCAGGCAGATGATGCGTGCAGGATAATGGGGCCAGGCTCGAAGGTAATCGGCAGGATAGTTGAGAGCGGCCTCAGGGCAGGCGGCATCAGGTTCCAGTAAAAAGGCCTGGGATTTGAGGCATCGAGGAGAATAACGACTGGTCTGTTAAGTCCTTGACAGTCAGACACGCTCCAAACGCCTCGACCGTTCCAGGCTCTGTCGAAGACGGTCGAAGAGGTGAAGCTCCACATATGGAGGCATTACATGCCGA
>NZ_JANIHG010000054.1 GCF_024518575.1 Methanothrix sp.
AGGAGAATAACGACTGGTCTGTTAAGTCCTTGACAGTCAGACACGCTCCAAACGCCTCGACCGTTCCAGGCTCTGTCGAAGACGGTCGAAGAGGTGAAGCTCCACATATGGAGGCATTACATGCCGAGGACTGTGATGGTGGGGCTGCAGCATGGCTCTGACATAATGGAGGCTATAAGAGAGAATGCTGCAGATCTGTCCATAAATGCAGGCTTTTTCAGCGTCATAGGAGCGCTATCGTCGGTTGAGCTCGCTTACTACGATCAGAAAGAAAAGGTGTACAGACAGCGCAGCTTTGATGGCGCATTCGAGATAGCATCCTGCACCGGCAACATCTCTTTAAGGGATGGGCAGAGGTTCATCCATGCACACATCGCCCTAGCAGATGAGAAGTGCAACCTCATCGGCGGGCATCTGCTCGGCGGCAGGGTCTTTGCTGCTGAGCTTCACCTAATAGGTCTTGAGGGTGAGCCCCCTGTCAGGGAATACGATCCCGTGACAGGTCTGTTTCTCTGGAGGAGGAGTTGAGCGCTGAGTACTTCGAGCGTCTTGAGAGAGGCCTGAGAGAGGAGATGGAGATCGCCCGGATGGCGAGATCGAAGGGCCTCGATCCTGAGCTGGATGTTGAAATACCCATAGCCGTCGATCTGGCTGAGCGGGTCGAGAAGCTAGTCGGCATACCGGGAGTTGCGGACAGGATAAGGGAGCTCGAGGCAGAGGGGCTCAGCAGGGAGGAGGCCGCGCTAGCCATCGGCAGGGACTTCGCTGAGGGGCGTCTGGGGGGGAGAGGCGCGAGCAAGCTCGATGCGATAGATATGGCCATAAGGACCTCTGTTGCGCTTCTCACCGAAGGTGTGGTTGCAGCGCCGATAGAGGGGATCGCCAGGGTCGGGCTGGGAAAGAACGATGACGGCAGCGAGTACCTGAAGGTCTACTACGCGGGCCCAATAAGATCTGCCGGTGGAACCGCCCAGGCGCTCTCAGTGCTCGTCGCGGATTACGTCAGGAGGAGCATGGGCATCGCCCCTTACAGACCCACAGAGGAGGAGATAGAGAGGTATGTAGAGGAGATCGGGCTCTACAAGCGGCTTCAGCACCTCCAGTACGCGCCATCTGATGATGAGATCAGGACGATAATCAGAAACTGTCCAGTATGCATAGATGGCGAGCCCACGGAGGAGGAAGAGGTCTCTGGCTACCGGGATCTTCCGCGGGTTGAGACGAACAGGGTTCGTGGCGGCATCGCGCTGGTCTCCGCAGAGGGCATCGCTCTGAAGCGCCCGAAGATCAAGAAGCACGTCTCAAAGCTAGGAATAGACGGCTGGGGGTGGCTCGATGCGCTCGGCGGGGAGAAGAAGGATGGAGGGGGATCGAGCGAGAAGTTTCTCAGGGATCTGATAGCGGGCAGGCCTGTCTTCTCCCACCCATCGAGACCTGGTGGCTTCAGGCTCCGCTACGGGAGATCCAGGAACACGGGTCTTGCAGCAGCCGGCATAAATCCGGCCACAATGATGGTGCTGAATCACTTCCTTGCGCCTGGGACCCAGATCAAGGTCGAGCAGCCCGGCAAGGCTGCCGCTGTAGCCCCGGTGAGCTCTATCGAAGGCCCCACTGTCAGGCTGGTGAATGGAGATGTCGTGCGCATAGACGACCCCTCATCGTTTCCCTGGATCTCGAGCCCTGAAGCTCTCAGGAGGAACATCTCCAGGATCATAGACCTGGGTGAGATCCTGGTCAGCTTCGGGGACTTCATGGAGAACAACAGGCCGCTTGCACCCGCATCCTACACATTCGAGTGGTGGGCTGAGGAGCTCAGAAGGGCGGGTGGCGATCCGGAGAGCATGGAGCACATAGATGGGAGAACGGCGATACAACTATCGAGAGATTTCGGTGTGCCACTACATCCTGATCACACATACCTCTGGCACGATGTAACCCTTGATGAGCTTGATATGCTTGCGGATGCAGCATCAAAGGGGGCAATCGATGGTGATGTGCTCCACATGGATCTGCGCGAGGATACAAAGGAGATCCTGGAGAAGCTTCTCGTCCAGCATAGGGTCAGGGATGGAAGGATCGTGGTGAAGGACGCGCGCCCCCTGCTGCTCTGCCTGGGCGTGGATGAGAACGGAAGGCGCTGGAGAAGGGAGGATCTGGTTGCTGATGATGCGCTGAGCGCTGTCAATCAGCTGTCCGGTCTCATGGTCAGAGCGAGAGCTCCAACCAGGATCGGATGCAGGATGGGGAGGCCGGAGAAATCGGACAGAAGGGAGATGCGACCCCCGCCGCATGTTCTATTCCCCACAGGCTCTGAAGGGGGAAAGAGCCGTCTTGTGAACGAGGCTGCAGAGCATGGATTCATTGAGGCGGTTGTGGAAAGAAGGAGATGCCCATCCTGCGGAAGGGAGGGGTTTGCGTTCAGGTGTGAGTGTGGAGCTCATACGGAGCGCGTGCGCGCGTGCCCATCATGCGGTGTGCGCGCCGAGGAGAAATGCCCGAGGTGCGGCACAGAGACGAGCGCAGCCACGCGGATGAGGATAGATGTGAAAAGCACCCTCGCAAGAGCCCTTGAGTCCCTCGGGGAGCGTGTTGACAACATCAGGGGCGTCATGGGGCTCACCTCCAGGGACTCCACGCCAGAGCCGCTCGAGAAGGGCGTGCTGAGGGCAAAGCACGGCGTGCTCATCTTCAAGGATGGGACCTCGAGGTATGATCTCACAGACCTCCCTCTCACACACTTCCGTCCCAGGGAGATAGGCACCAACGTGGATGTTCTTCTCGATCTCGGGTACACCCACGACATTCATGGAAACCCTCTGGAGAGGGATGATCAGATACTGGAGCTCAAGGTCCAGGATGTCGTGCTCTGCAGGGATGCCGGCGACTGGCTTCTCAGGGTCTCGAGGTTCTTGGACGATCTTCTCGTTAAATTCTACGGTCTGGAGCCATACTACAGAGCTGAGAGGTCGGAGGATCTCATCGGGAGACTCATGATAGGTCTGGCCCCGCACACATCTGCCGGCGTCCTCTGCAGGCTGATCGGGTTCACGAGGGCCAGCGCTGGATACGCGCACCCTTATTTCCATGCAGCTAAAAGAAGAAACTGTGATGGCGATGAGGATTGCGTTATGCTGCTCATGGACGCTCTGCTGAACTTCTCCAGGTCCTACCTGCCGGAGAAGAGGGGCGGGAAGATGGACGCGCCTCTCGTCCTGACAACGCGGATCAATCCGGCAGAGGTCGACAAGGAGGCCCACAACCTGGATCTCTCCTTCACGTATCCCCTTGAGTTCTACGAGGCGAGCCTGAGAAACGCAAGCCCAAAGGACGTTGAGGGGTTGATCGATCTTGTCTCGAAGCGGCTTGGTGGCGAGAGGCAGTACTCTGGCTTCGGCTTCACTCATGATACAGAGGATATCGCTGGGGGACCGAAGAACAGCTCCTACAAGACCCTTGAGACGATGATAGACAAGATGAGATCCCAGCTGGAGCTCGCCAGGCTGATAAGGGCTGTTGATGCGACCGATGTGGCCGAGCGTGTGATAAACTCGCATTTCCTGCCGGATCTGATGGGAAATCTGAGGGCGTTCTCGCGCCAGAGCGTGCGCTGTGTGAAATGCAATGCGAAGTACAGGAGGCCCCCGCTCAGCGAGCTCTGCCCGAAGTGCGGAGGGCGGCTTGTACTCACCGTCCATGAGGGCAGCGTCAGAAAGTACCTCGAGGTCTCTATGAAGGTCGCGGAGGAGTACGGCGTCTCGAGCTACACGCGCCAGCGGCTCGAGCTGATCAGGATGGAGATAGAGTCGTTATTCAGATCTGATAAGGTGAAGCAGACCGGCCTCGCTGATTTCGTTTGAATCGAGCCTGCACAGCAACCTCATGCAGGCTGGTCCCAGAAACGTTTCGATCGCACAAGCGCATGGCCATGTGAACGCTTCACCGTCCTGAATGGCGAGGTCCTCTCGCTTCGCCCCCTCCACTCCAGAGATAAATGTCTTCACGAACATGCTGCGGTGTGAATATGTATCTCGGCATCGATATCGGCACCACCTCAGTCAAGGCGGGGCTGTTCACTCATGATGGAGATCTGGTGAGGGGGGCTGTAAACCGGTACAGGCGGTTCAGGAGATACGAGAGCTTCGCGGAGATAAACCCGGAAGCATTCTGGCTGGCGCTCTGCGAGGCGCTCCGTGAGCTGAAACCACCATCTGATATATCAGGAATATCTATCGGTGGCCATGGACCCTCTCCGGTATTCCTCGATGCGTCCATGGAGCCGGTCGCGCCCTCGATGCTCTGGCTGGACAGAAGGGCTGAGAGGGAGGCATCCATGCTCTCAGAGCTTCTTGGAAGACCTGTGCAGCCGTCGTGGTATGTCCCTCAGACGATGTGGCTCAGGAACCACAAACCTGAGATCTTTGCAAGGTTGAGAAAGGTGCTCCAGCCGATGGACTATCTCGCATGGAAGCTCACCGGATCTTTAACAGCATCGATAGCCTCAAAGGAGATTCTGCCCTGGAGCGATGAGGAGATCGATGCAGCTGGCCTGGATCCAGAGATCTTCCCAGAGCAGCGGATAATGGGAGAGCTGATGGGATGGACAAAAACAGATGCCTCGCGCAGGGCAGGCCTGCCAGGCGGCATTCCGGTCTTCGCAGGCGCGCCTGACTTCGTGGAGGCGATCCTCGCGACCGCATCTTTTGAGAGGGGGATTGTGTGCGACAAGGCCGGCACATCTGAGGGCATCGAGCTCTGCTGGGATGCCCCTGTCGAGGGGTTTTACACAGCTCCACATCCTCTTGATGGATCTCTCTGGCACACAGGAGCATCGCTCTCGACGACGGGTATGAGCATGGAGTGGGTTGCATCTCTTGTCTCAAAGCATCCGTGGGAGCTGGCAGCAGAGGCCGAGATCGCGCCTCCGGGATCAGGCGGCCTGATATTTTTGCCGTATCTCTCCAGCGAACGCCACAGCATCTCTGCTGTGGGCGCGATGGTCAACATATCATTAAATCACGGACTTCCTGAGCTCTCCAGAGCGATCATGGAGGGATGTGCATGCGCAATGCGGCAGGTGATCGACAGGTTTAAGGAAAGAGGAGCACACATTAAGGAGATAAGGACGACAGGAACACAGTCGATCTCGAGGCTCTGGAACCAGGTGAAGGCGGATATAACAGGCCTGCCAGTGGTCTCCCAGAGGGTGCCGGAGGGAGAGATGCTGGGCGCTGCGATGATAGCAGCATACGGATCTGGTGACTATCACAGCCTTCAGGAGGCCTCGCGATGCATGGCACATCCGAATGAAAGATTTGTGCCAGATAGCACGACAGGGGAGATGATATTTGAGCAGTTCAGAATGGCTGCTGGCGGCATCCCCCATACCAAAAGCATCAAATAACAGATATGCCACAACCTCGTATCACCCCCCAGAAACGCATCGATGAAATCTTGGTGCAAGATTGCATCGTCAAGATGCAGTGTGATAGAGCAGCAGAGGGCAAGCTCTGGTCTCAAGCATGTAGGACGTCACTAAAACAGGGCATTAAGGAGTTTGGTATGTCATCGGTATTGCTTGTGGAGGACGACGAGAACCATGCGTCCCTCTTCATAAGATCATTTGAAGAGATGAAGATGGGAAAGATCTACTGGGTGAGTGATGGTGAGGAGGCGCTGGATTTCCTGCTCCATCGTGGCAGATACGTGGACAGCAGCACCAGCCCCAGGCCGGATCTCATCCTTCTGGATCTGAGGCTTCCAAGAATGGATGGCCTGGACCTCCTCAAGGAGATCAAGCGTTCTGAGGACCTGATGAGCATACCGGTGGTGATCCTGACCACATCGAAGAACAGGAATGATATCATAAACGCGTACATGAACCATGCTAACAGCTATCTCATAAAGCCGATTGGATTAAGCAAGTTCCAGGAGCTCACGAGAACTGTGTGCACATACTGGCTCATGTGGAACACCATGCCGCCAGGGAGCGATGCGCCCAACAAAAGCGCTGCATAAAACGCCTCTTAGGCGTGACTGTCTTGGTCGGATGGCACATGCTGGGGTGCAGCTGTAAGATTGAATAATGGGGAGATCTCCGTGATCAAACGCATACATATCTGGGCAGTGGTTGGCATCATCCTGATCATCGGGCTGGCTCTTGGCGGCTACGACCAGAAACTCAGCTCCGGCGCTGTGAATATGAGCATGCAGGAGTTCACGTCTCTTTTGCAATCTTACGGGGGAGAAGAGACAGCTCCAGCGGTTCCTGAGGCTGCTGGATCCTCTGCGGTGGAGAGCGCTTACATAAGCCAGACCCCGCCGGAGACTGAGTTGGGGGAGCTGCTGCCTTTGGATGATATCTCTCAGTCGTCTTACGTCTATTACAGCGGCAGCTACATGCCCTGGGGCAGGTTCAGCGCGATATTTCCTGAGAGCATGCCTGCAATGTGGATCAGGCGGCATAATGGATGGTCTTGGTATGCCACAATGCCTCTTGGCACGTGGTCAGAGATGCTGATGTTCATTCCGGACTCATCGCCTGTTTACATCTACGAGATATACCCCCAGGGGTTCGTGTGGAGGTACGATCTCGGATATGTGGACCCTGGCTTCTATCGCATCTGGTATTACGCGGATATCATCGGAAGGCATCAATGCATCCTCTACTCAGGAGGCATGTTCAGCAACCGCGTGGTTGTTGATGTCATCTATCACTGGATTCCGCCGGAGCCGTCACCAGGCCCCTCTCCAAAGGAGGTCTGCGAGAGCAACCCGCAGTGCAGCTGGGTCAACGGGAAGTGCTACTGTCGCGGTCTGATTCCTGAAGATCCTGAGAAGCGGCAGTGTGAGCAGAACCCGATGTGCCACTGGGTCGATGGACAGTGTCTCTGCACAGG
>NZ_JANIHG010000056.1 GCF_024518575.1 Methanothrix sp.
GAGCAGAACCCGATGTGCCACTGGGTCGATGGACAGTGTCTCTGCACAGGGCTTATAGGGACAGAGGCTGATGGTATGATGGGATCAGCACAGCCGGAGGAGTGACGAAAGTGTACCAGACACCTCAGGCTCATTGATGGACCCGGAAGAAGAGGCGTTACGGAGTCGTTGGTTCCGCAATTCTGGATCGTCTCGGTAAAACATCCGGAAACACATCAGCGTCTCCACGAGATTCAGATCATGCGGGCAGAGCGAGGTCTTCTTATCACCCTGGAGGGGATCGATGGCGCTGGAAAGACGACCGTAGCAGGGGTGCTCCAGAAGAGGTTTCCGGATTTTGTTTTCACCAGAGAGCCGACTGATGGCTCCTTTGGGAAACTGGCCAGGAGCACAGAGGAGCCGCTCGAGCAGCTCTTTTTATTCATGGCAGATCATGCGAAACACCTTCGCTCATGCATAATCCCGGCCATCAACCGTGGCGAAGTCGTGGTATCCGACAGATACATGGACTCGCGCGCAGCTTACCAGGGCGCTCTTCTCAGGGAAACGATCTCTATCGATTGGATATACGATCTGCACAGGCCATGGTCGCTGATGCCTGATATGACTCTGCTCTTCCGGATAGATCCCTCGGTGGCCCTGGAGAGATGCACGAATCGCGGCGCGACCTCGATCTTCGAGAGGGAGGCCATTCTGAGAGAGGTCTCCAAAAACTTCGATATCATTGCTTCGAGGGAACCTGAGAGGTTCGTCGTAATTGATGCGGAACGGGAGCTCGCAGAGGTGGCGGAGCATGCAGCCTATGAGATCGAGAGGCTCATCCGGCGGAGGGGCCGTTAATCCGCTTTTGCCTCCCCGCCAGAGCGTCTGTAGCGCATCAGGAGCGCACGAATCTATCTTTTGCAGCGCCACACTGCGGGCACTTCCAGTCTGCGGGAAGCTCATCGAACGGCGTCCCTGGCTGGATCCCCTGACTCGGATCTCCGACCGCTGGATCGTACTCGTAGCCGCAGACCGTGCATCTGTATTTTGGAGATTCTGATGCGCCTGTACCTACAAGCGTCAGCGCGCCGCTCCGCTCCTCAACCCCTCCTGTCGTGTACTGGGACTCCTCCGAGAGGGCCGATATGATGGCCTCCGCGAACTCCTCAGACGAATCGGGGTCCCTGCCCGTAATTATCGCTCCATCTCTGACAACCGGCTCGTCTGTGTAGTTCACATTCTTCTGGATCAGATACGTGCTGTCCGCACATGTCGCATTTCTGTTCGTCAGCAGCCCTGCGCTCGCGAGTATGTTCGGAGCCAGACAGATCGCTGCCACGATCATTCCCCTGTCATATGCTCTTCTGGCCAGGTTCACATAATCGCTGTCCTGATGGAGCTTCAGCTCATCTATGCCGATTCCACCGACGAAGACGACTGCTCTGTACTTTGAAAGATCCGCATTTCTGATGTCCACATCTATCGCCACGCTCTCACCTCCCATGGAGGTGGCGGTGGCGGCGCCCTTCGATGCTACATCCACATCCAGCCCCCTCTTCTCGAAGGCCTCCTTCGGGATGTTCAGCTCCCTCTCCTGGTAGTTTTTAGGAGCAACAACCATCAGGATGCTGCCGCTGAGATTGTAAAGCCCAGTTGTATCGCTCGGCACGTGCGAGTCCAGCAGCTGAGATGTGTTCAGCGTCTGAACGGGAGCGGGCCCATCTGTCTCGTATTCAGTCTCGTCTTCTGTGAGATCGGTGCATGGAACGAGCACGAAGTTTCCGGCGAACGTCAGGATCCCGAGCGTGTAATAGCATGTCGGACGGTACCACTCTGGGTTATTCGGATCCAGGCTTATTACGCTCCCCAGGGTCGTCTGATAGTACTGAGCTCCGCCCGTCACGCTGATATCGAGTGGATAAACTGTATCGCATACCGGGCACATCCAGCATGATTCTGTACCTGACATCTCTCCAGATGCAGATACGGTAAGAGCTGCCATGACGGCCAGACATAGAAGAACATATCTCATGAGAGGTCCTCCTGAATGGGCAGTCATCCACGATTCGAATCAGCGAATGTCGCAGCTTCACGTATTCGATCGCGTCGTAATGCTCTCTCAGGGAATTATTCAGAGCATACAGAGTCACAGCCGCCTCAGCACTGCGGCCTACCTGAGAGAACAGAGCTACTGCCTGCTTCTCTTGGGGAGATCAAGATACATATACTTTTTGGATTTTTGCATCTTCTCCAGGTGGTGCGGTTTACGGCCTGTTTTCAGATGCATGTCATGTGCCGCAGGCGAGGATGCGTGGCAAAGGGATGAAAACCCCGCATGCGACAAGCAGAGGCGTGCCAAAAGGATGAAAGCTTCAAGGTCAGTTTTGTCCAGAAAAGCCCGACACAGGAGGTTAACCCATCATCTCATGCTTTCATGGTAGCGCTTGAGGATATGTCAGCAGCTGGTATAACAGAGAGGCAGTTATGCCTTTGGCGTTTGAACGAGATATGGGCTGTCGTATCACCTGCCATAAGCAACGCTTATCTTCATGCAGCACAATAGAAATTTTTATGCTCAGGATAGAGATATCAGAAAACTCAGGGGCCGAGGAGCTGGCCCCCATCGCAATCGCCATAAACGAGATACTGAATCTTCCCGTCACCATGAGAAGCGCCGGAGCCAGGGGGGTGAGGGTGGAGAGGGGCAGGGTGGTGGATGACGACTACACAGGCCCTGTCCTGGAGGATGTTCTCAGATCCGGAAGGGCTGTGAGAACGATACCCTCCAGCGGCGCCTTCAAGGGAATTCCGGTATCTGTCGCGCCGATCAGGCTCGGAGATCGTGTCATTGCTGCTGTCGGCGTTGTCGATGTTGTTGGCACGATTGACATACCCGAGATCTTCGGAGCGTACGTGGATGTCGTGAGACAGGTCTCGGAGCACAGGAAGCCCTGAAGAAATGCGGATCCGCAGAGCCTGCATGGATGATCTCGACAGGATCGTGGAGATAGAGAGGCTCTGCTTTCCAGAGGAAATTCTCTTCACAAGAGGCCTCTTCTCATTTCTTTTGAGAAATGCGACAGCCATTGTCGCATGTGATAACGAGGAGATCATGGGCTTTGTGGTAGGGTATCTAAGCGGCAGGACAGGCGTGATATATACGCTCGATGTGCATCCTGATCACAGACGGAAGGGAGTGGGATCAGCGCTGCTTGATGCCATCGAGAGGGATATGAAGGCAGCTGGTGCGAAGCGGTTCAGGCTCGAGACTGCGATCTCGAACACAGCTGCGCTGAACCTCTACCGAAAAGCTGGATATGTCGATGGGGAGGTGCTCAGGAACTACTATGGTTACGGTAAGGATGCCGTCAGGCTCTGGAAGGAGGTGTGATATGCTGGCTGCGTGTATGTTTCTTGTATGCGTGATTTTGAGCATGTTCTGCTGTGATGCGGGCGCAGAGACTGTCACCCTTGGGCCATTGAGTATTTACATCGACATGAGCTGCGTGCCGGATCCGTATGTTGTGACCCGTGGGGAGATCGAGGAGATGCATGAGTCTTTCAATTGCACAGTCTACTCCACCACCATCGGACATGCGAATGATGTCATTCTGGAGCTTCACAGGCTTGATCGAGAGATGAACGTGAGCGTGGAGAGGATGATTCCGTTTGCCGAGCATCTTCTCCCCAGGGGATGGAGCACAGAGCATGGTGATTTTGAGGTGGATGGCCATGAAGGAGTTCTCATAAATGCGACAGATCTCTACTATCCGAAGATGCGCCTGATATGCTTCAGCCCTGATGGCGACGACGGCTGGGGGTGTGAGATAATCGTCGCCCGCTCCACGGTATGGGGCAACCGCAGCATCGATCTCTTCAGATCGATACGGGTGCTGTAGAGATCAGCGTCTCCTATGCAGGTTCAATATTTTCGGCGATGCAAGCCAGACCTCGCGCACAATCTGCCGACCCATCTCGGCTGAGGGCCTCTCCGCCATCATCCGATCCGGTTAAGTACCCGCTCACACAAGATGTTCTCATGCGATACAGGAACGTGTGCGACAGGGTATATGCGGTTGGAGGCCCTGGCATCTCAGGCGGCGACGACTGCTGCGTATATCTTGTTGACTGTGGTGATGATCTTGCTCTTATAGATGCTGGACTCGGGAGGAGTGTGGATAACATCCTGAGAAACGTCCAGTCTGCGGGATACGAGCCGTACTGCATAAAGTACATCATAGCTACACACTGCCACATCGATCACATCGGGGGTATAGCGCCGATTGTGAACCTCTACGGGCCGAAGGTCATTGCGCATGAGCTGGACCGGCGGGGCATAGAGGAGGTGCATGATGATCTCACTGCCGCAGACCTCTACGGCGTTGAATACACGCCGACGAAGGTCGATGTATCCCTGAAGGGGGATCATGAGGTGATCCGCATAGGAGATCTCGATTTCCACATGATCCACACGCCAGGCCACACTCCAGGATCCATATCGCCCTTCATCGACACACAGGATGGCAGGGTACTTTTCGGCCAGGACATTCACGGGCCGTTCTCCCCGAAATGGGGCTCGGATCTGGCGAAGTGGAGGGAGTCGATGGCAAAGCTGCTATCGCTGAATATCGAAGTGCTCTGCGAGGGGCATGCAGGAGTCTATAAGGGGGAGAAGGCGAGAAGGTACATCGAGTCGTACCTCAAAAGATACGGCCAGCCTCACAGCACTTTCCAGAAGAGATGAAGCGCCTGCTATATCAGGAAGAGCAGCTGGCTTCTCTCGCTCTGCTCAAAATGGTTAAGACCTATGAGTGTAAAAGTTCGCACGTGGAGAGGGTGATGTGATCGAGCTCGGCATGCTACTGCTGCTGATTGCAGTCCTGATCGGCCTGACCGTGATAATGAAGTCTCTAAGGACGTTTGTTGTCAACGCGCTTATAGGCCTCTTCGTCCTGTACCTGGCGAATGCAGCTGCGGGTCTCGGCATAGGGTACGACTGGCCTGTTGTCCTGATATGCGCGTTTGGCGGAGCGCTCGGCGCCCTGATGGTGATAGCGCTTCACATCATGGGATGGGCGTTCTGAAAGTCTCTCTACACTTCTCACAGAGCGGGCTGGATCTCCAGGAATAGCCAGTAAACCGCCAGGTTCGCTGCTGTGAGCGGAATCCCCACTTTCACGAACTCCATGAATGTTATCGTGGCTCCGTCCTTCTCTGCGTTCTGAATGATTATGACGTTGCTCGCGGCTCCAAGTATCGAGAGGTTGCCAGCTATGGTGCTGCCAGCAGCCAGCGCAACCATAGCCTGTGCGGTCGCTCCGATCTGATTGAGCACCGGCAGGTACAGGGCGACGAAGGGCACATTCGAGACCAGCTGGCTCAGTGTGACGCTCAGCCCGAGGACCATGGGTATGGATGCGATTTCATTGCTGTCTAGATCCAGCGACCCCTGGATGAAGCCAGACCTCCACACGGCCTCCATGAGAACGAACATCGATGCGAAGAATATCAGCGTCTCCCAGTCGATTCCCTTAAGTATCTCCGACCTGCGGTTGCTCAGGAGGATCGGGAGAGCTGCTGCCACCGCGATGTATGTCAGCCTGAACGATTCTCCAGCACCCCAGATCACGGCTCCCATCTTCAGCAGTATGAGAATTACTATCACAGCGAGAGAGATCCTGCACAATCGCGCGAGATGCTCATCCCTGATTGCATCATTCGCATGTATCAGAGCCAGCCTCCGGAACTCGTTCCTGTAAAAGGCCTTCATCAGAAGATATACGATGAAGAGGTTGATGCATGTCGGTATGAAGAGATTGCCGAAGAAGTCTGCAAATGGGTTCTCAAGACCGCCGTCGATAGCTATGAGCAGGTTCTGCGGGTTCCCGATCGGGCTCATCGCGCTTCCTATCGTCACCGCGAATGCCAGCGAGAGAAGCATGAGCTTTGGCGAGACTCTGTGGAGTCTGGAGAGGTAAAGCACCACGGGGGTGCCTATTATCGCTATGGTGTCGTTCATGAGAAACGCGGAGAGCATGCCCATCCCGAAAAGCAGTACTACGATAAGCTTATCTGTGCTGTCTGCCCTGCCGAAGAGCCTGTTTGTGAGATGGAAGAGATAGCCGCTCTGGCGCATCGCCTCCCCTACTATGAACATGCCTGCGAGAAACACCATGACGTCGACGTTGATCGATCTTATGGCATCCACAGGGGATAGCTCGCCTAGCGCGACAACTGCAATTGCTCCCCCTGTCATTATCTGCCATATCTTCAGACTGAGCCCGCCGACCTGCCTGAACGCTATGAGTACGAGCACTAGAATCAGAATCAATGGTGAGATCAACTGTGGATCATCCTGAGCCAGCGAAGTTCTGGACAGAACTCACCTCTGCGTGTCTCATGCTATATATCCTTTACTCCAGCAGGTGCGCTGTAGAGTCC
>NZ_JANIHG010000012.1 GCF_024518575.1 Methanothrix sp.
ACGCACTCTGCCGACTTGGCGTAAAAGTCAGATACGAATCATTTGGGGATCGAAGCCTCGTGGAATCTGTATTCTCCTCGTTTAAGCAACGGGCAAAAATATTCTTCTGCTCAATAACTGTGAACTTAAAGATAAAAAACTGGGAAGCCTGAGATGGACAAGAGCTATAGAATGCTGGAACAACTTATGTAAAATGTTTATCTTTTACTATAACTTCGCGAGGGGGTGATAGTGTTATTAGGACAGGTCCGATGACCAATGGGAAATTCTTATATATCTAACTCTTTCGTAATTTATGTGAAATCGGGTAGGGTTTGAGCAATGTCGATGATGAAGTCTGAATTTCATAATTTCTTCGAGGCAGCGACAGGGTATCCTCCATACCCTTACCAGGAGAGGCTTGCTACAGATGAGCAATTTCCTCATATAATTAAGATCCCTACAGGCATGGGAAAGACCGATGCGGTGATACTGAGCTGGCTCTGGCGGAGGCGATTTGATACACGTTTAAATGTGAGATCTACTACTCCCAGAAGGCTTGTTTACTGTCTTCCTATGAGAGTTCTCGTCGAGCAGGTGAAGGAGAGAGCGGAGAAGTGGTTAAAGAATCTGGGAATACTCGCCAGCAATCCGGGTGATGGTAGTCCTTTGGATGGTTGGTCACAGGATCACGATGGCAAAGATAAACGAATTGCCGTCACTGTGCTTATGGGTGGTGAGGATGCCAATGAATGGGATCTCTATCCAGAAAGGGATTGCATACTTATCGGTACTCAGGATATGCTGCTATCTCGTGCGCTCAACCGGGGCTATGGTATGAGCAGATATCGGTGGCCAATGCACTTCGGGTTGCTGAATAACGATTGCCTCTGGGTGATGGATGAGGTCCAGCTGATGGGGCCGGGTTTCACCACCTCGGTTCAGCTTCATGCGTTCAGAGATATTTTCGGAACGATATGGCCATCATCTACTCATACGATCTGGATGAGCGCGACTATTGAGCGCGAGTGGTTGAGCACAGTGGATCTCAGGTCTAACGGCGGAGCCCTCAGGGGTTTCTCTCTGAATTCAAACGATCTTGATATTCCGAGCGTCAAAAGACGCATGAATGCCTTAAAGGTTCTTAAAAAAGCCAATTCAACAGCAGAGGAGACGCAAGGACTTGTCAGAGAGGTATTAGAAAAACACGTCAGAGGGACACGAACTATTGTAATACTTAATACTGTGAAGCGGGCCGTCAACCTGTATCATGTTCTAACTAAAAAATCCAACGACTTCAGGGTGCTTCTCATACACTCTCAGTTCAGACCTTTAGATCGCAAGAAGGTCCTTCAAGAGCTGATGAAAAACCCAGACGACTCCGGCACCATAGTTATTTCAACTCAGGTGGTAGAGGCAGGTGTAGATGTATCAGCAAGGACGATGTTCACGGAACTGGCACCGTGGTCATCACTTATCCAGCGTTTCGGGAGATGCAATCGTTCTGGTGAATACGATGAGGCTGAAATATACTGGATAGATCTTCCAGAAAGCAAAAAAAGAAATGAGTTTGCTCTTCCATACTCTATTGAGGATCTGGACAAATCCCGAGAGATTCTCAAAAGTCTGGATGGCAAAAATGTTGGACCAGGATTACTTCCACAGATTCAGTTGCAGTTCATGCATAAGAAAATCCTTCGCAGAAAGGATTTGGTAGAACTCTTTGATACCACACCAGATCTGGCTGCGACTGATATCGATATATCTCGATTTATCCGGGAAACCACTGATACTGATGTTCAGGTCTTCTGGCGAGATGTAGAAGATGCAAAAGAGGAAATGTTCCCCCAGAGGGACGAGCTGTGTCCAGTGCCACTAGCGGATATCCGTGAACTGATAAAAAATGGCGGTATCGCCTGGTACTGGGATCAGCTTGAAGGTAGCTGGACTGAAATACGAGATCCAATGCAGATAATCCCCGGAATGATAATACTGCTTCGTGCATCGGATGGCCGGTACAGCCCAACAGTTGGTTGGGAGCCGCAATCGAAAACGCCGGTTCAGGTGGTACCACTAGAGATAAAGAAGAGGCCGGAGGGATACGAAGACAACCCTACCTCTACAGGGGAATGGCAGACCATAGCAGAGCATACAGAGAAAGTTGTACAAATAGCGAATCGTGTGCTAGAGGCGCTCGGAATTGAGGGCATGTGGAGGGATACGCTTTTGGAGGTGTCTCGCTGGCACGATTGCGGCAAGGCACATCCCTCTTTTCAGGCCATGCTAAAGACAGATGCTTCGGAGATTAGGGCGGTAAAGTTTCCAGTGGCAAAGGCTCCTGAGGACGCGTGGCTTAAGGGGCGCCTGCCAGATCGACCCAGAAAGAACGACCTCCGGAGAAGGCATTTCCGGCATGAGCTGGCATCCGCTATTCTCGCATTGATGAACGGAAAGAGCGATCTGGTCTCATATCTTGTGGCTGCACACCATGGTAAGGTTCGCATGTCCATTCGATCAATGCCTGGAGAGTACCGACCTCCTGATGGGGGCAGGTTTGCCAGGGGTGTATGGGAGGGAGATACTGTTCCAGCGGTCGATCTGGGTGGTGGTGTAAGGGTGGCAGCAACACCAATAGATCTCAGCTACATGGATCTTGGTGATGGTCCCAGTGGGCCTAGTTGGTTATCGCGAAGCATCGCGTTGCGAGACGACCCTGATATCGGGCCTTTCCGGTTATCTTATCTGGAGGCGTTGATAAAAGCATTTGATGAGAGGGCCAGCAGGGGTGAAATATGAACAATACGATCCTTTACGGCTGTACCGCCCAGCCGCTATCCTCATATTTAACCTCGTTAGCAGTGCTCCGCCTCATATCCGAGCAGAAGGATCCGAACGCAAAGGGCTGGTGGGAGGGTGAGACATTCTGCATCAGCTCGGATCTGGACAGAGATCAAATTATCCGTTTCTTCATAGAGGAGTACGTTCCCACGCCTATAGCGTCTCCGTGGAACGGAGGTAGCGGGTTCTATGAAGGAGATAACACTGAATTTATAGATGCAATAAGAAACAGCACGTCTAAAAGGTTTGCAGTGTATCGAGAAACTATTGATACGATATACACTTTCCCAGAGCTGCCTTCCACTAATTTAACCATACGTGAGATACTATCCCAGCTTGAAACAGAATCTGAAAAGAGCAAGGGCAAGAGAAAGAGGGAGCTCTCCGGATTGGCAAACGAGATACGGAGCAATATTGAATCGGTAGCAAGGCTGCTACCCTCCGTCGATCTGTTTGGCCTGAGTCTTGACGAGCTCGAAGAAATTAATAAAAATAGCAATGAAAAGACTGCCGAGAATATAAAAAGATTGCTGAGACCTTTGAAAAAAGCTAGAACTGATATCAAGAAGCGGAAGCGTGATGAGGGAAGGGATGATATAAAATTAGCATGCAGAGACAGACTCAAAGACTCTTTTGTGGAGTGGCTCGATGCAGCTGTTGTGATCGGTCCAGCTGATGAAATCGAACATCCACCAATACTGGGGAGCGGTGGCAACGAAGGTCGTCTTGAGTACTCAAATACATTCATGAGCTGTCTTGTAAAACTATTTCTGAAACCAGAAAATCAGGACGTTTCTCGTCAGTGGCTTTGCAACGCTCTATTCGGAGATCCTGCAGAGGGTCTCGAGGTAATCAAGGTGGGAATGTATAATCCGGGAAGATCTGGCGGTTTTAACCAGGGGCCTGGTATTGAGAACAAAGACTTTCCTGCAAATCCATGGAGCTTTGTTTTTTCAATGGAGGGAGCGATAGTCTGGGCAAGCAGTGTGGCAAGGAGACATGTGGCAAGGAGACATGGCGTGAATAGTGGGATTCTGCGAAGCCCATTTACGGTAAGTGTAAGCCCAGTCGGTTACTGCTCATCATCAGATAAAGATGGCAGCGATGAAAGGGCAGCAGAGATATGGACACCAATCTGGAGACGACCTGCCAGATACAAAGAGGTTAGGGCATTTTTGAGTGAGGGGAGAGCGGACGTCGGCAGGAGATCAGCAACTACAGGATTGGAGTTTGCGGAAGCTGTAGCATCACTGGGTGTGGATCGTGGGGTTTCAGAGTTCGTGCGATATAACCTCCTCAAAAGAAGGGGGGATAACTATATAGCACTCCCAACAGGACGCTTCACGGTTAAATACAGAAACGAGAGCGACCTTGTCAGGGAGCTTGACCCGATCCTCAGAAAGATAGATGGTTTTATAAAGAATTTTAAACACCCCCCATCCAGCTATGTCTCGACCAGGAGACAGATAGATGATGCGATATTCAACCTTCTGCTTCACGGAGGGGCAGAACGTGTGAAATTCCTGATCGCAGCGCTTGGCCGAATGGAGATGCTCATAGCTCAGAGGGACCGATCAAAAAGGCCCAGACTTGAAAATCCGATTTATGGTCTTAGCCCGAGATGGATCTCTGCAGCAGATGATGGTTCAATTGAAATCAGAATTGCTGCAGCAATAGCGTCGATTAAAAGGACCGGAGATGTGGGTCCAATCAGGGCAAACATTTCATGCGTAGACCCTGTGAATCCCACGAGGTGGTCAAAGGGCAGAGGCCAGCTGGCTTGGGTGGGGCGATCGCTGCCGGAAAAGATGGTTGCAGTCCTTCAAAGGAGAATGATCGACGCCCAGCGGATGAACTGCAGCTCGAATCCGTTGTATGGAGATTTACCCCTATCTCCCGAGGATATCTCAGCCTTCATAAATGGAGGCATCGATGAAAGTCTGGTTGAGGATCTCGCCTTCGGATTGAGCTGGGTACGCTGGGACGATCCTGCCGTCAATGAAGTCAGAAAAGAGCTTGCGGGGCGCTGGTCGAGACCTATAGACCGGCTTCAGGTAAGGCGCTCTTGGGCGCTTTTAAAGCTGCTGTTCCTGCCCGATACGCTGAAGATCGACGGCAAGGACGTGAAGGTGAAACCTGAGCCGTCCATTGTACCTCTTCTTCTGGCAGGAAGGATTGATGAGGCTTGCAGAGTTGGACTGCGCCGCCTATATTCGGCGGGACTCGATCCTGTTATGGCACCTTATTTGAAAGATGGTGATGGAGTTCGTATTGCTGCGTCGCTTCTGATTCCTGTCCAGAACCACAAAAGAATTACAGAACTTGTTTTGCATATGAAATAGGTGGGGTAAATGGTTAATATCGAGAATAATGGGTGTTGATCGATATGGAGAATGGAATGATATTGAAAGATTTGAAATCTGCGCCTCGTCTCCTGATGGAGGTCGAGCTTAGGCCGGTTCAGGGCGATCGCTTCCAGCCCACAGGGTTCCCAGATCTGGGGGCGGCTGTGTACATATCGCCTAAAGGAAAACGCATGCTACTGGTAGAGTCCGCTCAGTCAATTGCAAATCGATTGGAGCAGACCTGTTTGGAAGGAGGGAGAGGTCCCGGGATTATAAAGGAGCTGGAAGGTCTTCCGTACATACTGGTTGAGTTAAATGTTAAACTTGATACTAACGAAATAAAGACAAAGACCAGCTCCTTGGTTGAGGCACACAGGATAAACTCTCCATTCATAATATACGATGAGGAGTTTAGAAAGCATTTCATAGACAAAGCAGGGTATTCCAAGGGCAAGCCCTTGAATTGGGAGATGATTGGGAAGGCATTTTTCTTCTATGATCCGAATTCCCTGCTCCATGGGGCGTTCATGTCAAATCTAGAGGATGGGCGCATTAAAGTGCCGCGTGCTATTACCGGATTTATCGAGGCGGAGGATGTTCAGGAGGTGGCTTCAGGTGGTGCAAAGATCGACTTTTTGGACCCAACTGGCAAAATCCGGATACAAGGAATCGGCAAAGATGTGTATGGCAACGTGCTGTACCACCGTATGGAATACACCGCAAAGAGGATTACAGCATATTTCAACATAGATCTGGCCCTTCTGGATGGTTATGGTCTGGAGCCAGAGGCAAAGGAGCTGCTGGTGGCACTTGGTCTCTATAAGATCCGCAGGTTCCTGGCAAGCGGCCTCAGGCTCAGAACTGCCTGTGATCTGATCAAAAATGGCGATATCAAAGTGACAGCTCCAAACAGTTTTCAGATACCTTCTGAGAAAGAACTGCTGGAGGTAATCCAAGCGAATATAAAAGCATGTAAAGATAAAAATTTATTTGCGGATCCACCAGTGACAGTGCTGGATAAAGAGGCAGAAGTAGGAGATAAAAAGGGAAGCACCACTTCAGAGGAGGGTGCCACGATAGAGGATTAGGGTGGCTCCTCAATGATCCTGATCGAATGCGTTCTGATTAATGGGCGGTTTCATGCCACGCCGTGGGGCAGAAACGTGAATGAAGGAATTCCAGAGTGGCCCCCATCACCTTATCGACTTATACGTGCTCTATACGATACTTGGAAGCGCAAGAGACCTGACTGGCCTGCCTCTAAAGTTGAACCTCTGCTGGCGGCATTATCCTCTCAGCTCCCAAAGTTCTGCCTTCCTGAGGCAACATCCTCGCACATAAGGTGTTTTCTCAGCCAGAACAAAGAAGATATTACCAAAAAGCAGCTGATATTTGATGCATTCGTTGTTACTGAGAGGGGCGCTAAAATTGTTTTCTTCTGGCCGGATGTGAATTTAAGCGAAGTTCAAAAAAGTGATCTTTCGGAACTCCTATCTCTTATCAACTACCTGGGTAGATCTGAGTCATGGGTATCAGCCAGGTTGCTGCCTGATTATACAGAGGTTGCGTGGAACTGCGTCCCGGAAGATGGTTCATCTGATCCTGGCTGGGAAACTGTACGTGTAGCCTGCCCCATATCTGCAGATGAATACTCAAAGCAGCCATATAATAAAAGTAAATCAAGGCCACTTAGATGGCTTGATGCACTGGCCTGGTCGACAACCGAACTTATCAAGTCAGATCGCCGCAGTGAACCCCCAGCATTTCGGTATCAAAATTACATTCGCCACAGGCACTGCCTCATGCTTAAGGCATACCCGCATAGACCTGTAGAGAGACCGATTGTCAATGGTGTCCTGTATGCTATGGAGTCCAAGGTACCTCCAAAGATCACATCTGCTGTGGAGATATCAGAACGTTTTCGCAGAAAGATCATGGGGATCCACAAGAATATAACTGGAGATCCCAAGCGGATATCGCATAAATTCAGCGGCAAGGACGAGAGAGGGCATCCTTTGAAGGGGCACAAACATCTCTACGTGCTTCCTATGGACCGCGATAGAGATGGATTTCTGGATCACCTGCTAGCGGTATGCAGGGAGCCCCTAGATCTCGAGGAACAGCTTGCACTGGACCGGGTCGGGTCGATATGGCAGCCAGATGGTAAGCCAGACATTCGACTAATACCCGTACAGTGGGGCAGAACTGGTGAGCTGGCAGGTACCGAGCCCGGAACACATTTCACGAGCGCGACACCATTCATCCCACCCAGGCATTACAGAAAGGGCAGAGGTGATTTCTCAGCATGGCTCTGCCAGGAGGTGCGAAGGGAAGCATCAAATCATGGGTTACCTGAACCCGTGGAGATCAGAATCGTACCAAAACTGTCCTGCTCCGGGAGGGATATAAGATGGCTCGAATTTCGCAGGAGCAGAAAGGGTGAGAGCTCACGGATAGGTTACGGATTTGATGTTGTGTTCCCCGAACCTGTCGCAGGACCTGTTGCACTGGGTTACGGAGCTCACTTTGGGCTAGGTCTCTTTGTCCCCAGCTTGAAGTCAGAATGATCCCTTGAGTTACTCTGGTGTAAGCCCCCTTCACGGCGAGGGCCATCCGGCCAGACGGATGGGTTGGACCAGGCAAGGATGAGCCAGACCGACGAACCTGGTCGTGACCGATTGCGACGTTTTCACAAGCCCATGATGTGGAGAGCATCTCACCATTTCAGAAGTGGAAGTGCGCACACAGATACGTGTACTTCGAGGTAGTCCTTCTCTACATACCAATAGACTCGATAGACGGTCAAAGATTAAAATAATGTAAAAAGACACCAAATATCAGGAGGGTCTCGCTTTGAACGAGATGGGGGGTCCAGACCTCATACCCGCTCGGATGCTGAATGAGTTTGCTTACTGTCCCAGGCTGTGCTATATCGAGTGGATACAGGGAGAATTCATAGATAGCTCTGATACCACAGATGGTAGATTTCAGCACCGTAGGGTGGATTTAGAGAAGGGATGCATTAAAGATGATGAACATGAGCCAATCCATGCAAGGTCTGTGTACATGACAGCTCCAGAGGTAGGTCTGGCATGTAGGATAGATCTGCTGGAAGGAGATGGGTTCAGGGTCACACCGGTGGACTACAAGCGCGGAGAGGTCCCAGAAATCCCCGAGAAGATTTACGAGCCCGATAGGGTACAGCTCTGTGCACAGTGCCTGGTGTTGAGGGAAAACGGGTTCGAATGCGTGGAAGGAATTGCTTACTTCATCCGATCGAGGAAGAGAGTCGCAGTAAAGTTCGATGACGAACTGGTAAAAAGAACGAAAGACCTCATCGCAGAGCTGAGGCGGGTGGCCGAGAGGGGGATCATCCCACCACCCCTTAAGGACAGCCCTAAATGCGTACGCTGCTCCATAGCGAGCATATGTCTTCCGGATGAGGTTAACCTTCTACGTAAGATCAGTGATGCGGATGAGACCGAGACCGCACCACATATCAGACGACTACTTCCAGACCGGGACGATGCCAAGCCGGTTTATGTCATTGGTCAGGGTCATACGGTTAGGAAGAAAGGAGATCGCTTGGAGATATGGAATAAGGATGAAAAAGTAGGAGACGCCAAGCTGAGAGAGATCTCTCAATTATCTCTTTATGGTGGTGTGGAGATAACTACTCCTGCAATGGTTGAACTGATGCAGAGATGCATTCCGGTCATTCACTTCAGCTATGGCGGATGGTTTCATGGCATATGTATTGGCACAACTCACAAAAACGTAGAGCTGAGGATACGACAGTATCAAAGTGCTACAGATCCGGAGAGAGCGCTATTACTTGCTAGAAAGATAATAGCCGGCAAGATCAGGAACTGCAGAACGCTCATACGCAGAAACGATTCAGAAGTCCAAAGAGAGACACTCGTCACTCTCGCAAGGCTAGCAAAAAATGCAGAATCCGCAAATAGTGCCGATAGTCTACTTGGTATTGAGGGGGCAGCCGCCGAGGTGTACTTTTCCAGATTAGGGTGCTTACTGAAGGGCACACAGTTCTCATTTGAGAATAGAAACAAGCGTCCTCCTAGGGATCCGGTTAATGCTGTTCTTTCTTATCTGTACGCTGTGCTTGTGAAGGACGTCTTCGTGACACTTCTTGCAGTTGGGTTTGATCCATACCTAGGATTCTACCACAGGCCAAGATACGGGCGACCAGCACTGGCTCTGGATATGATGGAAGAGTTCCGACCGCTGATTGCAGACTCTGTTGCCCTCACACTTTTCAACAACAAAGAGCTATCCAAGAACGATTTCCAGAGAACCGGCATAGGCATATCGCTTACCTCTGATGGCAAGAGGACTGTGATTGAAGGGTATGAGCGGCGTATGGAGACCGAGATACGGCACCCCTTATTTGGCTATAAAGTTAGCTACCGTCGGGTTCTTGAGATCCAGGCCAGATTGCTTGCTAGGATGCTATCAGGCGAGATTCGAGAATATCCGCCGTTCTGCACAAGATGACGCTGATGCACAACCTGCAACATGTAAATTCAGAAGACTATATGGTGGTGAGATAATTAGCGGTCTGAACTGCTATGTTGTGAGCTACGACATCATGGACCAGAAGCGGCTCCAAAGGGTACATAAAACGATGAAGGGCTTTGGGGAATCCATACATTACTCCGTATTCAGGTGCGATCTCACGCCGAAAGGACGGGTTGAGCTTATTGCGGCTCTGACTGAGCTGATTAAACATGACGAAGATCGTGTTATGATCATCGATCTGGGTCCTGTAGACGGAAGAGCCAGAGATAGGATAGAATTTCTGGGGGTCCGTCCGGCAGAGTCAGAGCATAGAGCGCTAATAATATGAGCCATACATTGACGAGAGGTTTGATGCTGATACGACTCCCAGGAGGTGCTCGAACAGATGATGGCTATCGAAAAGCTAATGATAGAGGACATTATGTAAATCATGCGGATCAATAGGAGAAGTAAGCTCTCGAAATCTCAGTACTTTTCGAGGCGTGTGAAGCTCGAGAAATGAACGCTGTTACCATGCCTTTTAAGGCATGGCCCCATTGAAGCCCTATACACCACCTCTTCTCGAGCCACGGCTTGATGTTACCATGCCTTTTAAGGCATGGCCCCATTGAAGCGATCTCGCTGTATCTCCTCATCAACGTTCTTGTAGAGACGTTACCATGCCTTTTAAGGCATGGCCCCATTGAAGCGCCTCCTCTAGCTCGCGCTCGAGCTCGCGTAACTTCGTTACCATGCCTTTTAAGGCATGGCCCCATTGAAGCCGCTATGCAGCGACATTTTATTATCTCGTCTGTTTCGTTACCATGCCTTTTAAGGCATGGCCCCATTGAAGCTGGACCCAGCTTATCGATCAACCCACGCCTCTTGCACGTTACCATGCCTTTTAAGGCATGGCCCCATTGAAGCTGGAGAGAAGGCGCGCATCCTGGAGGCCGCCCGAGCCGTTACCATGCCTTTTAAGGCATGGCCCCATTGAAGCCAGACGACTGTACACACGTCTAGGATGTCCTCTCCCCTGTTACCATGCCTTTTAAGGCATGGCCCCATTGAAGCCGCGCGAACAATTTGATTCCGTCAATGACTTCTTGGGTTACCATGCCTTTTAAGGCATGGCCCCATTGAAGCTGCGCAATCAGCTCGTTGCGCTTCCCATTCAGCACGAGTTACCATGCCTTTTAAGGCATGGCCCCATTGAAGCGGTTACGGCAAAGATCTGGCGGCGATATGTAAGATCAGTTACCATGCCTTTTAAGGCATGGCCCCATTGAAGCCAGACGACTGTACACACGTCTAGGATGTCCTCTCCCCTGTTACCATGCCTTTTAAGGCATGGCCCCATTGAAGCCGCGCGAACAATTTGATTCCGTCAATGACTTCTTGGGTTACCATGCCTTTTAAGGCATGGCCCCATTGAAGCTGCGCAATCAGCTCGTTGCGCTTCCCATTCAGCACGAGTTACCATGCCTTTTAAGGCATGGCCCCATTGAAGCGGTTACGGCAAAGATCTGGCGGCGATATGTAAGATCAGTTACCATGCCTTTTAAGGCATGGCCCCATTGAAGCGGTTACGGCAAAGATCTGGCGGCGATATGTAAGATCAGTTACCATGCCTTTTAAGGCATGGCCCCATTGAAGCGCCGATACTGGGCACCAAGCGGCTGTAGGAGATGAGGTTACCATGCCTTTTAAGGCATGGCCCCATTGAAGCTTCAAAACCGCCATGAAGGTGCAAGCACACTACAGACTAGTTACCATGCCTTTTAAGGCATGGCCCCATTGAAGCATTTCCTCATCTTTGTATCCGGTTGCCTTTGCAGTGTTACCATGCCTTTTAAGGCATGGCCCCATTGAAGCTTGTTCAGTATTTTTTCAGATACTATCTTTATCTCCATGTTACCATGCCTTTTAAGGCATGGCCCCATTGAAGCTCCGGATCATCTATCTCATAATACAGTATGAGATTTGTTACCATGCCTTTTAAGGCATGGCCCCATTGAAGCTGCGCAATCAGCTCGTTGCGCTTCCCATTCAGCACGAGTTACCATGCCTTTTAAGGCATGGCCCCATTGAAGCTGGACGGCTTCTCGCCGTCCTGTAAAATACATTGTGTTACCATGCCTTTTAAGGCATGGCCCCATTGAAGCAGATTCAGGCGGCGAAGGAGGCGAGGCGAATGAGTGTTACCATGCCTTTTAAGGCATGGCCCCATTGAAGCTTTCTTGGCGGCTTGCTGAATGGGGCTGCACAGATGTGTTACCATGCCTTTTAAGGCATGGCCCCATTGAAGTTTGGTTCTGGTCAAGCATTTTGTTCAACACGAAATGTTACCATGCCTTTTAAGGCATGGCCCCATTGAAGCTTCTCGCACAATACCCTACTTGCCTTCCAAGTATAGTTACCATTGAAGCGATGAAGTTCTCAAACGCAATGCAGAGATGCGAAAGCGAGTTACCATGCCTCTTCATCCTAGCGGTTATGGACAAGATCCCAAAACAATGACAGCTTGTCGCCCAGCAAGCAAGAAATGCTAAGGCTTGTTCCAGTGAACGAGACCGATGTACTAATATTACTGGTAAAATAGCGCGAAAATCCCGTCCCCCGCACTCTTTTCCTGCGTGCAGCCACGAGTTTTCACCTCAGTGATCCCCAGAATTTTGATATGAAAATGGGTTCAGGGACGTTTACAATGAAAAAATGACATGAGGGTTAACCTCATGTCTCGGGGCGTTTCTGGACAAAACTAACATTGCATCGAAGCTTTCATCCTTTTGGCGCGCCTGTGCTGTTGAATGTGCCGTTTTCGTACGGGCTTACTCCTAAAGAATGGGAGTTTGCGCCCTGCTCGCTCCTATCATCCGCGACTTGCCTGTTATGCCCCATTTAAAGGAGTGCCTGGCAGGCTAACGCTCGGGTTCAGCGACGGAGCGTAGCGCATCCGATGGAATCGCATGTTAGCTCTCCGTCATCTTTGAATCAGTCAAGGTCGAATCGATCCAGGTTCATCACCTTATCCCAAGCCGCCACGAAGTCCTGGACGAACTTCTCCCTACAGTCCGATGCGGCATAAACCTCTGCCACCGCCCGCAGTTCATCGTGGTGGCCGAAGATCAAGTCCACCCTGGGTGCTGTCCATTTTAATTCACCTGTCTTTCTGTCGTACCCATTGAAGAGATACCTCCGGTCGTCGGCGGCCTTCCACTCCGTTCCCATGTCCAGGAGATTCACGAAGAAATCGTTGGTGAGGGTGCCAGGCGAATCGGTGAGAACACCGTGCTTCTCGTACCCGTAGATGGCTCCCAGAGCCCTCAATCCACCCACTAGGGCGGTCATCTGAGGGACTGTGAGGGTGAGAAGCTGGGCCTTGTCAACAAGGAAATACTCCGGCGTGCTCAGGATGTCCTCGTCAATTAGACCTTGCTCCTTCCAGTAATTGCGGAAGCTTAAGAGATGGCCTTGAATAGGCCATCCTCACATGCTTATCGTCCTGGCGCTCAGGACGCCTGAAACGCTCAGTACCCTCTTCAGAGTCTCGTCACTTACAGGAGAATCCACGTTCAGAACCATCAGCTGCGGCTGCCCTGGCGAGATCCTGCCCACGTGCATGCTCCCGATGTTGATGTTCGCCTCGCCCAGAACCACACACACCGGCCCTATTATGTTCGGCCTGTCCTCATGCAGGACCAGAACAAGATTGCCCTCTGTGGGAACATGGACCCTGTAGTCGTTGATCTGGACGATCCTCCTGTCATCCGGCCTGTAAACAGTGCCGTGAACCGCGAATGTCTCTGTGGCGGTTTTCAGGCGCATGGTTATGAGATTGCTGTACCCGTTCGCGGTCTCTGTCTTTGACTCCATCAGCTTTATGCCCCTCTCCTTCAGCAGCGTCAGAGAGTTGACCAGGTTCGCATGGGCACCTATAGCAGATAGCAGCCCCTTCACAGCCGCTATTGTTATCAACCGGGTATCCTTCTCCGCGATGGATCCGCCATAAACGATCTCAAGCTGCTCGAACCTGCTTGTGCCCAGCTGTCCGAGAAGCCTGCCCATTCTCTCCGCGATGTCCATGTACGGCTCCATCATGGCGATGGTCTCTGGCGGTATGGAGATCAGATTGATCGCTGTCGTCGGAAGCTGGCCCCTGCTTATAGCGATTATCTGATCTGCAACAGCAAGCGCCACGTTGATCTGCGCCTCAGCTGTTGACGCTCCGAGATGTGGGGTTGTTATGATCCGCTCCTGCTCGAGAAGAGGGTTGCCCACCGGTGGCTCCTTTGTGTAAACGTCCACTGCAGCGCCTGCTATCCTGTTCTCCGCAACCGCTTTGGCGAGCGCTGCCTCGTTGATGATGCCTCCCCTGGCGCAGTTTATCAGCCTCACGGTTGGCTTCATCAGCTTTATCTGAGGCTCATCGATCATGTTTCTTGTTTCCGGGGTGAGAGGCGTGTGAACTGTTATGAAATCGCTCTCCCTGTAGATCTCCTCGAGGCTCGCCAGCTTTATTCCAAGCTCTGCAGCCTTCATTTCTGTTATAAACGGATCGTAGGCGAGTATGCGCATACCGAATGCCTTCATCCTCTTTGCAACCTCTGTTCCGATCCTGCCGAGTCCTATTATGCCCAGAGTCTTGTTGAAGACCTCGACGCCCGTGTACTTCTTCCTGTTCCATTCGCCCCTCCTGACAGATGCATGCGCCTGGGGAATGTTTCTCGCGAGCGCCAGCATCATGGCGATTGTATGCTCTGCAGCTGATATGGTGTTCCCGCCCGGGGCGTTCACTACTATTATGCCCTTTTTTGTTGCAGCATCAACATCGACGTTGTCGACCCCAACTCCAGCTCTCGCTATCACCTTGAGCCGGTCTGCTGCGTTTATCACATCTGCCGTCACCTTGGTCCCGCTGCGTATGACAAGAGCATCATACCCCTTGATCCTCTCCACCAGCTCCTCAGGAGAGAGGTTGGTTATAACATCGACCTCTGCGGCCGACTCAAGCCGCCTTATGCCCTCCTCGGCCAGCGGGTCACTGACCAGAACTCTCATGGCTTCTACCTCCATTGCGGCTCAAAGATGATCTAGAATTTCATCTTTGCCCTTCATAGGCTCAACATGCCCTGTATCTGACCACCAATCAAAAGGGATAAATGATGAAACGCAGATCAGATCCAAAAAGGAGGTTGATATATGAAGTACACAATATTACTGGCGGTCTCGCTGATGCTTGTATCTGTCCTCACGGCAGGCGCGATCGACGTGATCCATCTCAGCACGCTTGATAAGACTGAGGCCGTCTCACTTCCGAGGATAAGCCCGTACACTCCAGCCATGAGCAATGTCAGCCCGGGTGTTGTGCAGCTCAGCACGCTCGGCAGGAAGGTCCAGCGCTCGACGATCGAGCCGAAGGAGCTCTCAGCCGCAAAGCCGGTGACGATCACACCGTCCTTCGCGATAATGAATGCCAACATAACAGCTGGCACGAACACTGTAATTACAATGCCACATGCCCTTTCTGGAGCACAGATCAACTACCTCAGGCCCAATGTGACAATTTGGACACCACCGATAGCGATATTTGGTGGGGCCTGAAGAGCGCGCGCTCTGCTTTCGATAGGGATAGGGATAAACGCATGAAGGTCAGCCTGGTCGTGGATGGCGTTGAGATACCGCTGAACGACTTCACACAGCAGATAATCGGGAATGTATCAGCAGGCATGGCCAGCTCCCTACGTGGTGTGAACAAGGACTGGAAGACTCTCAAGATAACGGTTGAGAGGGACTGATCTTATTTCTTAGACCTTCTGAAGGCCGAGTTCAGGTCTATCAGATAGGTCCCCTCCTTTAATGCCATGACGAGCTCGTCCCTCGAGAATAGCGTCGGCAGATTCAGCTCGTATCTTCCCGGCTCTGTGATCCTGACGCTCTCTATCGGGCGATCCTCAGGTGATTTCTGGGATGGCTGGATGGCAGACGGCTTTTTGATGTTCTCAGAAGCGCCCCTCTCTCCCCCCATCTCCTCTTTAATCTCATTTATATCGCGAACTGCTGTGGCAATGGCTGCGGCTCTCCTGGGCGGCCTTCTGACACCCATCGCCTCGGTGATCAGCGTCTCTCGTTCTCTGATATACTCAAACATCCTCCCGCCGCACTTCGGGCATCCTTTGAGTATATCTGCGCCATCATCGAATACCTTCTTGCATCTGGTGCACATGTGCGGCATCTAATCCCCGACCGAGACCTTGGTGCTTATCTGGTACTGATCCTTCTCGACTGTTCTGAGCTGGTTCGCCGGGCCTATCACAGTCATCCTGCCCTTTGATGAGTTTCTTCCGAGCAGCCTGCCCACAAAGGAGCTCTCCCTCTTAGCAGGATAGCTCTCGATCTCTATTCCTGAGAACTCATCGACCCGGATCTCCGTCATGGTCATCTCTATAAGCCTCACCTCCTCCTCTGGAGTGAGTCCGCTCTCGAGCACGACTATCCTCCCTGTCTTGACCTTGTCAAGGATAAGCCGGATCTTCTCCATTGAGGTCATGCGGTTCAGCTTCTCCTCAGATATGAGGTCCATCTGTACTTCCCGCATATGCTCACCCGAAGTGTAATGCTATTGCATTATACAGCTCGTCCAGGTTGTTCCCCTCCAGCGCCGAGATCTGGACCACCGGATGCTGAGGAAATGCAGCCTTGATTCGAGAAGGAGCAGCGTGCGGCAGATCGATCTTGTTTGCCACAATGAGAAGCGGCAGATTCCTCGCCTCCATGTTGCCTATGACAGTGACGTTGACCTGCGTGTAGGGATCCTCTGTGGAGTCCATGACAAGAAGAACGCCATCAAGATCGTCCAGCCACTTGATAGCCTCTATGACGCCCTCGGTGGCCTCTTTCGCCCTCTTCTTGGCCTCTTCCTCGCTCATGCCATATGCCATAAACTCCCTGAAATCGATCTTTGTGGCCATTCCTGGTGTATCCACTATATCGAGATGAATGCTTGCGCCATTTGCATTTATCACAAGACCTTCCTTCCTAACCGCTCTTCTGGTCTCGTGGGGAACTGGAGATACAGTTCCTATCGCGCCATCCCCGCTCCAGTCCTTAACTATCCTGTTGGCCAGTGTGGTCTTTCCAGCGTTAGGTGGCCCATAGATGCCAATTCGCGCACGCTTTTTGCCGAAAATACGACTTAGCCAGATTCCGAGGTTCATCCGGAGGCTCTTGAACACACCCATATCAATCCTCTGCAAGAGAATGAACGGGGCCACTCTACTAATAATTTTCCATTACTTTTTTTGAAACTATAATTCCCCGATTCCGGTTCCATACAGCTGCGGATTTATGGCTTCGAGCTGTAAATGGTCTCTGGTCGACTATTCCGGCCTGAAGACCGGAGTTTCCGCCACACCTGCGCCCCCAGGTATTATGAATCCTGCGGGATTGCATACTGGTGATGATACAAGCCGGGGAGGAATGTTTGATATACGACTTCAAAAACTAAATATGATGCTCATACTCGGGGTGGACGAGGCCGGAAAGGGGCCTGTCATCGGATCGATGTTTGTCGCAGGTGTTGTTTTCAGCGAGGAGGATATCTTCGATCTCGCAGCATGCGGCGTGAAGGACTCCAAGCTGCTGAGCCCCGCAAGAAGAGAAGCCATGGAGAGGCAGATACTCTCCAGGGCCAGAGAGAGCTTCGTTCTTGAGGTGACGGCGCAGCAGATCGACGAGCTGCGCAGGGTCATGTCGATGAACGATATCATGGTAAGAGCCCACTCCAGGGTGGTGTCCGGCCTCAGGGCGGATCGCGCCATTCTCGATGCCGCTGATGTGAACGCGGAGAGGTTCGCTCAGAGGGTCAGGGAGTTATCAGGAGCATCGATGCAGATCCTGGCAGAGCATAATGCTGACAGGAGGCACATCGTGGTCGCAGCAGCATCGATAATCGCCAAGGTTGCTAGGGATCGATCCATCAGAGAGCTCGAGGAAGAGGTTGGTTGCCAGCTCGGAAGCGGCTATCCCTCAGATCCTGCAACGGTGAGGTTTCTAAAGGACTGGATCGAGAAGAATGGGGATTTGCCGCCGTTCGCAAGGAAGAGCTGGAGCACTGCACAACGTTTAAAAGCAAGCTCTGTATAAGCCACTGAGAGAGAGTGATCCTATTGGATATAGAGGATACGCTTCTTATGATACCAGGCCCCGTCAAGGTCGCTCCGCGGGTGCTTCGCGCGATGTCAAAGCCGATGATAAGCCACAGGAGCCCGGAGTTCGGCAGGATATATGACGACTGCAGAGAGCTCCTCCAGGAGTTCTTCGAGACAAAGAACGAGATCGTGGTCATGAGCGGGTCCGGCACGTGCGGGATGGACGCTGCTGTTGGCGGGCTGATAGGCAGGGAAGACAAAATACTCACGATAACCAACGGAAAGTTCGGCGAGCGGTTCACGGAGATAGGCAACAGGTACGGCAGAGCGATATCAGTTGATTTCGAGTGGGGGATGCCATTCGACCTCGAGCGCGTGGAGGCTGCACTGGAGGATGGAGTGAAGGCCGTGGCCATGGTCCACAACGAGACATCCGTGGGCATAATAAATCCTGCCAGGGAGGTAGGCAGGCTTGCGAGAAAGCACGACGCCATATTCATAGTGGACGGCATATCCTCAATCGGCGGGAACGAGTTCAGGACCGATGAGTGGGGCATTGACATAGCAATAACCGGCTCCCAGAAGTGCCTTGCTGTGCCTCCAGGGCTGGCGATAGTATCGGTGAGCGAGCGCGCGGAGGAGGCTCTCAATGAGACATCAGGGAGCTATTATGCTGATCTGAGGGCGCATCTGAAGAGCGCGAGGAAGAAGCCAACACAGACGCCATTCACGCCCGCGGTTCCACTCTTCTACGCACTCCAGGAGGCCCTGCACATGGCGAAGGAGGAGGGCTTCGAGGCCAGAAGGGCGCGCATAGCCAGGCTCGCTGAGGCTGTCAGGGCAGCCGCATCAGCGCTGAATATAGAGCTCTTCCCTGTCCTGAACGAGTACTCCAGCTACTCGAACACAGTCACAGCGATGAGGGTCCCGCCGATGATCAATGATGAGAAGCTCAGGGGCGGCATGAAAAAGCAGGGTGTTGTCGTTTCAGGCGGCCAGGAGCGGCTCAAGGGGAAGATCTTCAGGATAGGCACAATGGGCGTCTGCTCTGAGGGGGATGTGCTGAGAACCATACAGGCTTTAGAGCTTGTTCTCGCAAAAGAGGGCGTGATCAAAGCGCCAGGTGAGGGGGTCGCGGCTGCCTCAAAGGTGCTCGACAGATGAGACCCCTGGAATTAGATCTACCAACGGCATGAGATACACCATCGAATCGCTGATTAGGGCGCGCTGCATACGTCAATTCACAAGCCAAGCAGAGGTCTGTGAGCCGGTATATCTGTCCATGCCATGTGGCATGGAGAAGTGCCCTCAGGGGCAAACATCTGGAGCCTGAGTCTGGGATCGCAAGGTGGTTGATGTGCGGAAGACAGGAGCGGACAGATTTCTTGATTCGATGGATGCCAGCATTAGCAGCACGTTCAGGTCGCTTGCATCCGGTATCCTGGGGAACGGAGCGCTATCTGCGAGGGAGAAGGCACTGATAGCTCTGGCATGCTCTGTGGCGATAAGATGTGAGGACTGCACCAGAAGGCACATGGAGCAGGCAAGAGCGCTCGGCGCGAGCAGGGAGGAGATGCTCGAGGCAGCAGCTGTTGCATCGCTCATACGCATGGGCTCCGGCCTGAATACTGCTGCACTCATTCTGGAGGAGCTGGATGATGCAGCTGCAGCAGAGAGGTCACCTGATATCAACCGGAGGCGAGAGATCTGAACAGCACATCCCACACAGGGGTTTCATCGATTGAAGCGCGGAAGCACCTCATGCTTGTGATCAGAGGTCCACTCAGTTCTTTCTCTGCATAGTATACCGATATATTTATCTTCAAAAGAAAAACGTGGGACCGTGCGGGGTTTGCCAAGCTGGCCAAAGGCGCGGGACTTAAGATCCCGTCTCGCAGGAGTTCACGGGTTCGAATCCCGTACCCCGCATCCGGACAGATCTCACCTTTTGTGATCTCCAGACGCTCTCAAAATGTGGTTTTCTTGGCCGTGGTGTTGAATCGCTGAACGACCTCATGGATGAACCATAATCAGGCAAATCGAGCATGATCCGGCAGCGAATTTCAATTATACGAGCACATGATCAGCTGCGAACATCTGCGTTTCCATATGTATGGCTTCATTCGCCGATGACAGGGCATCTCCTCCTTTGAGTAGCAACTCACGCATTAAGTATATGAAGAACTTGCGCTCTCCTCCAGATCATGATCAGGCTTTGGGTCATCTCTGCATTGGTTATTCTCCTGGCGACATCTACAGGCACATCAAGAAACTACATAGTCGATGACGATGGGTTTGCGGATTCGGAGAGCATAGGCGGCGCTGTAAAGGCCGCCTCTGATGGCGATATAATTTACGTAAAGCCCGGTGTATACAGCGAGGAGGTTCTGGTGGACAAAACGCTGACAATAAAGCCGCTTCTCGGAGAGAGGGGAGAGTGTGTTCTGAAGGCTGACGGCGGTTCCGTTGGAATGAAGATCACTGCCGATGGATGCACAGTGGAGGGGCTCACCATCACCGGATTCGCTGAGGCTGGAATCCTGCTCACCTCGAGGGGGAACAGCGTGAAGGGCAACACCTTCCGCGAGAACCGCGCTGGTATCATAATCGAGGGCGGAGAATCCAACCGAATAGAGAACAACATGGTTGATGTCTCTACCGGAGGGATAGTCCTTTACAGAGGCGCAAGAAGCAACAGTGTGATTGGAAATGAGATCAGCAGATGCAACTACTCGATAATCGCAAAGGAGGCGTATTACAACATCATCGAGAGGAACAACATGAGCAGCGCAGGGGAGGGGCTGCATCTGATTAACGCAACTGATACTCAGGCAACCATGAACATGATCTCAAATGCACTCAGCGGCATCGTGATCGAGGGATCGAGCAGGATCACGCTATCCGGATGTCTTTTGAATAATACCGGAACAGCGATTGCTCTCGGCGCGACGGGCAGCAGCAGTCTGATCAATAACAGTATATCATCATCAAATGATGGCATTGTTCTTGTCGGAGCGCGCTCATGTCTCCTGGAGAGGAATTCGATCGAGAAAGTGACGACCGGTCTGATGGTGGTCGATTCATTCAACAACACCATCAGAGATAATGATATAAGAGACGCCGAGCTGGGGCTCTTCGTCGAAGGCAGCACAATGGAGGGGTATTCCAACAGCATATCAGATACCAACCTCATAGATGGCATGCCTGTGGTATACATATTCAACCAGAGTGGAATCGGGATAACGGATCGCGAAGCGGCACACATGACAGTGGCATACTGCGACAGGTGTGACATCTCAAGAAACAGGGTAGCACATGATGCGCTCTTCCTCTACGGGATCACAAACAGCACAGTAGAGGGGAATACTCTCACAGGCTCATACGGCGGGATCCGGCTTATCGATTCGACAAATAACACCTTGAGGAACAACACAGCTGTGGGTACGAGGTACACCGGAATGTTCCTGCGCGGCACGGCGTACAATCTGGTTCAGAACAACAGTTTGAATGAGAACGGGAACAACGGCCTGGCTCTGATTCTCTCCTACAGAAACTCGATAGCAGGGAATTTCATAACGAACAATACCGAGTACGGGATAAGGTCGAACTACTCGGAGGAGAACGAGATCTCCGGCAACAGAATCTCAGGAAACAAGAAGGCAGGCGTATGGTTTGACAACAGCAACAGAAGCAGCATCTACGAGAACAACATCACCAATAACGCGATTGGCATACTGATGACGAACTCGTACAAGAACAGGATCTACCATAACAACCTCATCGACAACGAGGAGCAGGCATCTGATGATTTCGGCAACTCCTGGGACATGGGGCCTGAGGAGGGCGGAAACCACTGGAGCGACCACAGATGCACAGGCCGGCCGTGCACAGGGTTCGCGAAGCTCATAAGCTCGACTGCGATCGACCGGTACCCCTTTGGAGAGATCAGCGGCTGGACGCTGCCCAGAGAGGTGCCCAGCAACGTATCCGCAACAAACATATCTTCAGCCAATACTAGCATCGACAGCACACCATCTCCCAGGAGTCTCGCATATGCTGTGAGCAACCGGACCGGCACATCTTACAGGAGCGGGCTTGCACTCCTCGAGGCCGCTCAGAGGCTGAGAGGAGAGGCATCAACAGAGAGCACCGGCACATCCTGAGAGGAGATCCGCGGGCGCTCATCCGCCTCCCGCGGATCGTTTAGATGCGATCTCTGATGGGAGCTCCAGGTGGATTGCTGCCCCGGACAAGGCGTAGCAATGCACCTCACACTGCAGACCTCACCAGAAAGACAGACCGGATGTGGCCATACGCCTCTGATCTGAATCCAGGATCTGCGGTCCCTCCGGCCCTGAGGGGATGGAAAGCTTATTCGATTTCTCATAGTGCCATCTCTGCTCTCCAATGATTCTCTGCTGCGAAAACGTATTTACTTTCGCAGCTGAATCTCACTGGGGTGATCGACTGCCGACAATAAGCGAGAAGATCCTCAGCAGGGCATCGGGAACAGAGGCAGAGGCAGGAGATATAGTCGATGCCGCGATAGACTATGCGATGTCGCACGATGGCACAAGCGTTCTTGCCATAAAGGCATTCAGGGAGATGGGGTCTGAGAAGGTCTGGGATCCAGGCAGGATAGTGATACCCTTCGATCACATCGTGCCCGCGAACAATGAAACAGCCGCGACGCTTCAGGCAGAGGTGAGGAGCTGGGCGAGAGCCCAGGGGATCGAGAACTTCTACGACTGTGGCCACGGCATATGCCACCAGGTCTTCTGCGAGATGGGCTTCGCTCTTCCCGGGGCGTTAGTCGTGGGCGCTGACTCCCATTCGTGCACCTACGGCGCCCTGGGTGCATTCGGAACAGGGGTGGGCGCAACGGACATGGCCGAGATCTACTCGCGGGGCAGGCTCTGGTTCAGGGTGCCTGAGACGATATGCATGCGCCTTGACGGCACGCCGGGCGATATGGTATCTGCAAAAGATCTCGCGCTCTTTGTGGTCAAGGAGATGGGTGCGGACGGCGCCAACTACATGGCCGTGGAGTTCGTCGGCGAAGCTGTGGAGAGGCTGAGCGTATCAGGCAGGATGACTCTGTGTAACATGGGTGTTGAGATGGGGGCAAAGGCCGCGATCGTCCCACCGGATGCGAGCGTCGATGCATACCTGGAGAGAAGAGCCAGGCGTCCATACACACACATCCACTCTGACCCGGGGTCGTACTTCAGGGAGATCGAGTACGATGTGAGCGATCTCCCTCCAATGGTCGCAGCCCCATACCGCGTTGACAACGTCCATCCCGTCGCAGATCTAGCCGGAACCGAGGTGGACCAGGTCTTCATAGGCACATGCACAAACGGCAGGCTCGAGGATCTGGAGGTCGCAGCCCGGATCATGAAAAACAGGAGTGTGAAGGTCAGGACTCTTGTGATCCCTGCCTCGAGGGAGGTATACCTCGCTGCTCTCAGATCAGGGGTCATGGAGACGCTTGTCGAGGCGGGCGCGATGATCGGGCCTCCAGGATGCGGTCCGTGCCTTGGAGCGCACATGGGAGTTCTGGGAGATGGGGAAGTCTGTCTGTCAACATCCAACAGAAACTTCCCTGGAAGGATGGGCAGAAACGGAAGGGTCTACCTGGCGTCGCCTGCAACCGCTGCAGCCACAGCGATCACAGGGAAGATCACAGATCCAAGGGAGCTATGAGGTTCGACCTCCACATCCACTCCAGGTACTCCGATGGCAGGGCGAGCATTGAGGAGATCCTGAGGGTCGCGAGGAGAAAGGGGCTCGATGGGATCGCCGTGACCGATCACAACACACTCGATGGCTCGAGGGCTGCGCTCAGGATCAGCAGGTCGAGATATAAGGAGATGATCGCCGTAAGGGGTGTTGAAATTGATACCTCTGAGGGCCATCTGATAGTACTAGGTGTTGATGAGATGCCCAGGCCTGGACGCACACCAGAGGAGACGATCGAGGAGGCGCACGATCTCGGGGGGATAGCAGTCCTGCCGCATCCCTACCATCTCTTCAGGCACTCCATAGGAAGGATACCGCCCGTGGATGCTGTGGAGGTCTGCAACTCAAAGTACATCCTGGGAATATCGAATCTGAGAGCAAGGCTTGAGGCCAGAAGAAGGTGCATACCGATGGTTGCGGGCAGTGACGCCCATCTCGCAGAGACGGTCGGTCTGGGCGTCACGATCCTGAATGCATCGAACGAGGATGATGTGCTGGAGGAGATAAGAAAGAACAGAGCGAAGATAGATTGCTGCAGAACTCCATTAGGGATTGTGGCAAAGCGGATTGCAAAGAAGATCTACAGAAAGGTCAGACAGTAAGTGCGTGCAGATGAACTGCCAGCAGTGAAATGTCTGGCCATATTCCTCTGGCGAAGCGGCGCTTCAAGCAACAACTGCATTAAACTTTCTGCTGAGCACCTCAGAGCAGGCATGTGATAATTTAGTAATCCCGCTAGACCAGCACCCTGCCATGCGTGTCGATCTTCCCCTCAGCGATGCGGGTGGAGCTGATCCTTATGTTGTCCTCTGCCATCTTGTACTCGATCTGCACTATCTTCAAGGGCTTCAGACCGTTCTCGCGCCTTATCTCGTTTATCCTGTATGCTGTAGGCGCGGTCTCAGGGGACACGACGATGTAATCGTAATCCTTCTCTATGGCTGATCCGAAGACGTCGCTGATCTTCTCCACCTCGAATCTCTCCACGCCGAGCTTCTCCCTCAGAACCCTCCGGAGGTTTTTGAGCCTGGTGTCGAAGTCCCTGACAGGCCTCTTCCTCTGGCTCCTCGCCATCTCATCTGATGTGAGGGCTATCACCACAGTCCCATCCTCTCCGGCAACCTCGAACGCTTTTTTCAGGAGAGCGAGATGGCCATCGTGAATCGGGTCAAATGTTCCACCTACGGCAACTCTGGCCATACGTGCGCCAGAAGGAAGCGATCGGTATAAGTAACTACCGCTTGCGCAATTCGTCAACATCTTTCCTTGAGGATCTTCTCCACGATCTGCCTGGAGCTGCAGAGCTCGCATGGTTCCATCTCAGATATCCTCACGACCCTCGCCTGTAAGCCCCTCCTTTTGAGCTCTCCCTGAAGCCAGCTCTCGTCCATGTACTGGTCGTATCCCAGTGTGATTATATCCGGTCTCAGCTCCCTGACCGGCTCGAAGATGTCTGTCCTGCTTCCCAGAACAGCCATATCAACCACCTTCAGAGCTGAAACCATCCGGAGCCTCTGATCCTCGGGGATGACAGGCTTTGGTTTGTGCCTCACATTGATGTCTCTTGCAACAACTACCACGAGCTCGTCTCCGAGAGCTCTTGAGCGCTCGAGGTAGAGAAGATGTCCTGGATGGAGTATATCGAAGGTGCCGGTCGCCATCACTCTTGTCATAATACCTCCCTGTGCATGGCGCAGAAACTCTGATCTGCAGCACGATGCTTCTGATGCCTCACTCCTCTATCACCATAAGATCTCTCCTCCTTCCAGAAGGGTCGTAGCATCTCCAGCTCCTTTCATCAAACGGTGGATATGCGATTATGTGGTAGCTTCCAGTGCGGGAGAAGAACTCCAGGTCCTCCTTGGAGGGAACGGGATTCGGCACCGGATGGCTGTGGCATGACCCGACAATCGGCATGCTCGGCAGCATGTACATCGGGATCCAGGCCATCCATTCAGAGGACTCTGTCCCGGGAAGGATCAGTATCTCGGATATCACTCCATCGCTCGAATGCAGCAATCCCGCAAACTCCCGCGGCATCGTTGATCTGCTTGCCTCCAGTATGAACTCCAGAGCTTCCCTTGCTATCCCCTTAACCCTGTACATATATTTGACCTCTGATCCAGGCGCCTCTGCTCAGCAGACCTGAGATGGATGCAGTCTCCCGCCAGAATCCTCACCCGCTCCCCATCGTCTCTCCTCAAAATCAGGGCGCCATCTGGCTCCAGCGACTCCGCAAGGCCGGTCACATCACCGAACCCCTGGACCCTTACCCGCCGGTTGATCGTATCAGAGAGCTTCGCCCACTCCTGGTACAGTTCACCAGATTCCAGCAGCGCCCGCATCTCCTCAAGCACTCTTGTGATGAGCTCTCCCCGTGAGATCTCCCTCTTAAGCTCCGCAGATATTGTGGTCGCGTTCCATTCCTCCGGGAGGGCTGAAGCGCTCATGTTCGCGTTTATTCCGATCCCCGTGATCACATAATTTATGACATCAAGCTCCGCCGATATCTCCGTCAGTATCCCGCAGATCTTTCTTCCATTCACCAGCACATCGTTGGGCCATTTTATTCTTGCATCCAGAGCATAGAGGTCCCTGAGGGATCTGCAGACAGCGACAGATGCCGCCATCGTGCACCTGAACGCCTCCGAGGGAGGGACCCTCGGCTTCAGGATTATGCTCATCCATATGCCCCCAGGAGGAGAGAACCATTCCCTTCCGAGCCGTCCCCGGCCTGCAGTCTGGACCTCGGCGATCACGACGGTCCAGCTCTGGGATTCGCTTGCTATCTGCCTGGCGAACTCGTTTGTCGATCCGATGCTCTCCAGCATTATGAGCCTGCTGCAGATTCCCTCAGGGATCTGCAGCGGCTCAGGGCCGAGGAGCCTGTAGCCGAGCCTGGTGGAGGCCTCTATCCTGTAGCCCATCGCGCGAAGGTGCATGATGTGCTTCCATACAGCTGCACGGCTCATCCCCAGAGCATCCCCGAGCTCTCTTCCCGAGACCCAGTCTCCGGATGCAGCCCTGAGCCTGCGTATTATGCTGCCGGAGATCTCCTCAGCTCTTCGCCTCTCCTTCATCCTCATCAGATCTGTATAGAGAGAGGTACGCACCCACAGCAGCAGAGACAGCGGCGATCTTTCTCGTGTCTGCACCAAGCGCAGAGGCCAGGCTCTCGCGCTTCTCCTTCTCCTCGGCCACTATCCTCTTCACATCATCCAGGATGTTCTCCTCCCTGATGAAGTGCGTGTTGATATCTCCTCGCCTGAACCGCTCGTTTCTCAGAACAGCCTTGTGGAACGGTATGTTCGTCGTGACTCCCACTATTATGTACTCGTAGAGAGCCCTCTCCATCCTGGCTATAGCCTCGTTTCTGTCCCTTCCATGCGCCACAAGCTTTGAGATCAGCGAGTCGTAGTACGGCGGGATGACATAGCCAGTGTAGACGCCGCTGTCAACCCTGATTCCGGGCCCTCCGGGGCTCCTGTACCTCTTGAGCCTCCCTGGAGATGGAGCGAAATCGTTCATGGGGTCCTCTGCGTTTATCCTGCACTCTATCGCCCATCCCCGTATCTCTATCTCGTTCTGGCTGAAGCTCAGATCCTCGCCTGCCGCCACAGAGATCTGCTCCTTTGCGAGATCTATGCCTGTTATCATCTCTGTTATCGGGTGCTCCACCTGGAGCCTGGTGTTCATCTCCAGGAAGTAGAACTCCCCATGAGAATACATGAACTCCACGGTCCCCGCGCTCCTGTAGCGTATGGCCTTCGCAGCCCTCACTGCTATCTCTCCCATCTTCTTCCTGAGCTCCGGGGTCATTATTGGGGATGGAGCTTCCTCGATCAGCTTCTGGTGGCGTCTCTGGATCGAGCACTCCCTCTCCGAGACGTAGACCGTTCTCCCCCTGTTATCCGCCATTATCTGGAACTCTATATGCCTCGGCTCTGTCAGATACTTCTCCAAATAGACTGTTCCGTCGCCGAACGCTGAGGTAGCTATCGACTGTGCCGATGCCACGGCGGGTGCAAGATCCTCAGGCCTGTCGACGATCTTCATGCCTATCCCACCGCCTCCAGCTGCTGGCTTTATTATGACAGGATATCCGATTCGCTCCGCGACATCAGCTATCTCCTCCGGGTCGGATATGCCACGCTCTGTGCCCGGCACTATCGGCACCCCTGCATTTTTCATCAGCTGCCTGGCGGTTATCTTCGAGCCCATAGCATCGATTGAGCTGCTGGACGGCCCTATGAACACAATCCCGTTTTCCTCGCAAAGCTTTGCAAAAGCCGGGTTCTCCGCCAGAAAACCGTACCCGGGATGTATCGCCTCAGCTCCGGTCTGGAGCGCTGCCTTTACAATATTATCCATGTTGAGATAGCTCTCCGATGATGGAGACGGCCCGATGTAGACGGCCTCGTCAGCGTACTTTGCGAAGAGCGCGTTCTTGTCCGCATCCGAATACACTGCAACGCTCAGGATGCCGAGCTCCCTGCAGGCCCTCATTATACGGATTGCAATCTCCCCACGGTTTGCGACCAGGATCTTCTTGAACATCCCCAAACCCAACGCTCTACAAAGGTAAAACCTTTTTGGGAAAAATGTTTTATAAAATAAAATATTAAACATGCTGGGAACAGCTTAAAACCCCATAGCTCCATCTCATATCATGATACATCTTGCCAGGATGCTTGCAGACATTCAGTTCGGGCGGGGGGCAGGAGCCGCTCTTTTTCCAGATGGAACGGGATTCCAGCTTTCCAGCACGCACAGGCTGAGATATCTCCTCTCAGGAGAGGATAGGATAGCGACCGTGCGCGCCGGGGACTCGCATCTGACGCTCAGCATGCTCGGCGCTGAGCGGCTGCACATGGCGTTTCCTCATCCAAGATTGAGGGTTGTAGCATCCTCCGAGGCTGTGCCGTTCGTCTCTGCCGGAAAGAACCTCTTCGCCAGGCATGTCCTGTACGCAGACCCTGAGATGAGAGCGGGCGATGAGGTGCTGGTCGTTGATGAGAATGACAGGCTGATCGCCACAGGGAGGGCGGTTCTCGCGCCTGAGGAGATGCTCCAGATAAAGAGGGGCGTGGCCGTTTCAGTGAGATACGGGATAGAGGGGCATGTCCAGCGTGGCTGAGAAGCTCGATCTGCTGAGAGAGATAATCGCCTCAAAGGGGAGCATGCTCGTATCTTTCTCAGGCGGTGTTGACAGCAGCCTGCTCGCTGCGATCTCCAGAGATGTTCTCGGAGAGAGAGCGGTAGCCGTGATCCTGAACTCCCCGTTGATGCCGAGGAGGGAACTCGAGCATGCGAGGTCGGTTGCTCGAGGTCTTGGTATCGAGTGCATTGTGGCCGATCATGATATCCTCGATCTCGAGAGCGTAGTTGAGAACAGCCCTGCGAGATGCTACCACTGCAAGAAATCCTCTGCGAGAGTCCTCAGGAGCATCGCGAGCTCTCTAGGCATCGGCTGCGTGGCAGACGGCGTCAACACCACAGACTACAACGATCACCGCCCGGGGATAAAAGCATCTGATGAAGAAGGCATATGCCATCCGTTTGTCGAGGCCTGCATATCGAAATCTGATATCAGAGAGATGGCAAGATCACTCGGACTGGATTTCTGGAACAGGCCGTCATCCGCATGCCTCGCATCCAGAATTCCATACGGCACGCGCATAACTCCAAATACGCTTAAAAGAGTTGAGCTGGCTGAGGGTGTGCTGAAGGACATCGGGCTCTCACAGGTTCGCGTGAGAGCGCATGGTGATATCGCCAGAATCGAGGTCCTCCAACCTGAGATCCATCGGGTTCTGATGCACAGGGAGACCATCGTGAATGCGCTCAGAAAGCTTGGATTTATATATATCACGCTCGACCTGGAGGGGTTCAGGAGCGGAAGCATGAATGAGGGTCTGCAGATCTGAAATGTGCTTGAAATCAAGACAGATCAACATACGTGGATGGATCCTCAATTATCAGCGAATCGTACAGGCGTTAAGCATAAAATTTATAGGAAAAACAGATCCACTCTTCTCAGACCATTATGCTCGAAACGAATCTCATGTGCCCTCCGGGCTGGGTATCGCGCATGAAGGCAAATCACCTTCCAAATAGACCACAAGCTGTTCCCGCTCTGTTTGGGAGAGCATTTTTGCTGCTGATCCTCCTCACATCAGCGGCATCCTCCATGGGTGTGGTTGATGTCGGTAACATCTCACACTCGGATGTTATCATGTACGTGAGCAACGACAATCCTCGTCACTACGTCCAGGGCGCGATACATGTTCCGCGAGCAGAATTCGTCGCCGACGGCAGGCTGCGCTCTGTCAGGGAGATCTGCGAGATACTTGGATCACATGGCCTGACAAGAAACGATACTGTCGTCGTCTACGGGAGCTGCATGGAGTGCGGCGATCCGACATACATCTGCTGGCTGCTGAGCTATCTTGGGCAGGAGGATGTCAAGGTGCTCGAGATCGGGGAGATTGAGGCCAACATGAGCGAGAGCCCGTCGATCAGACCTCCCGCAAACTACACCCCTGAGCTGAGACCGGAACTCCTCGCCACATATGATTATGTTAAGAGCGGCGTTGCACAGATCGTGGATGCGAGAAGCTCAGATGAGTTCCAGGCTGCGCACATCCCCGGAGCGGTGAACATAGAATCGTCATCTCTCCTTAGCAATGGCAGATTGAAGAACGCTAGTGAGCTCGGTTCCCTTTTCAATCTCGACCTGGGAAAACCGGTGGTTGTTTACAGCCTGAACGGCGGACAGGCATCGTTGGTCTGGTTCGCCCTCAAGATCCTGGGATACGATGCGAGGCTCTACACGTGGCTGGACTGGCTTGATAACCAGCCAGAGCTCGGAATGGAGCTCTCAGATCTCAGAGCAGATGTGAGCCCGGAGCGGATGGTCAGGATAACCGCCAGGTTCTCTGAGAGCATGAAAAACGAAAGCATGAATGTGATGGGGTGCGTCACATGCGAGCCCATAACGGTATACACCGGCGGCCTAAGCAGGGATAAGAGCACCGGCGTTAGGCTCGGAAACTATACATCGCCCGGGAGAAAGGTCGTGAACGTGATCGGCGCTTCGGAGACCAACACGGCTGGCCCAGTCGAGGCAGGGTCTGCTGCCGATATTGTGGCTGTTGTAACAGACAGCTCTGATAAAGAGATAAAAAGGATAATGATGCATCCAGAATCAGCATATGTTTACACAGGTACCTGGGACGCATCTGGCGTTCCCGCAGGGATATACAACCTGAGCGTTGAGCTCTCAGCGTGGGGGATCACCAAGCGTTTCGATAAACGCATCCCCGTGGAGATACAGGCTGAGAGGTATAGAAAGCTCGGAAGATTCTGATCGTAGGGGTGGCACGATTGAAGATAGAGGTTCTCGGCACAGGATGTGCCAAATGCAAGGGCCTGGAGAAGAATGTACGCCAGGCGGTTAAGGAGCTGGGCATAGATGCAGAGATAGTCAAGGTGGACAGCATCATGGAGATAATGGAGCGCGGGGTGATGATGACCCCGGCGCTGTGCATCGATGGTGAGACGGTTGCTGTTGGCCGCGTTCTGAGCGTGGAGGAGATCAAGGGCCTGCTGAGGGGATGAGAGGAGCGAGCAGGGCGCAGACTCCCATTTTTAGTTTGGGATCATCCAGCAAGCTTTTTGCCGCATCTATGGTCATTCTGTGTCGAATCAGCTTCAAATGCAACATGGCCGATATGCTTGCAAGCCAGCCAAACTCCTTTCTCAGCGCTTCTCTTGCCGGCTTTGACGGGTTCTGCCAGTGATCATAAATCCATGCTTGACCTCCTGGCTTGAGCACTCGATGGATCTCATTTAAGCCTCTCGCCTGGTCAGGCCAATGTGAAGGCTGAAGGTGCTAACAACCAAGTCGAAAGACTCGTCTTTGAAGGGGAGGCTGGATATGCTCCCGACTTGAAACTTGGGCGGATTTGGAAGGCTGGATGCAGTGGCATTTTTCAAGGCAGCTTCGATTTCGTGGTCCGAAATATCCAGTCCATATATCTCCAATCCGCGACTTCTGTGAGCGATTTTTATGGGAAGCCAGCCTTTTCCAGTGCCAACGTCTAGAACTCTTCCTTCCTTGAGCATGCCCGATACCTTATCAGCTATGTCCTGGTATAGTTTGTCCCGAATTGGCGCAAGCCATCCTGTGATTGCTTTGACCATGACGTGATCTCCTCCCCTTCAGGGAAAGGGCTTCCTGCGGTTCACAGATTCTGTGTTCCGACAGCTCCACAGGCTCTACCCCCTCAGTCCGAGGGTGAGTGTGTTCAACACTGCGTTATGATCTCGATCCAGTTTAAGCCCGCAATTCGGAGAGACATGGACTCGATCCTTCAGCGTCTTTGGCACGAGAGAACCACAACCTTAACAACGCTGTGATGTATACGTTGCGTCAACCAGTTCAACCCGCTTACCAGCCCTCTCAGCAATTTCCAGTTTTCGTACGGGCTTACTCCTAAAAATGGGAGTCTGAGCCCTGCCCGATCCTATAAAAGGCCAACCAGTTCATGCGCGTCTTATCTCACCGATAACCGCGTCTGTGAACTCAGATGTTGTGCATGAGCCGCCGAGATCCGGGGTCGTCACCCCTCTGGAGAGCGTGCTGTCCACAGCATGGTTGATCAACTGAGCCCTCTCCCTATCGCCAAACCACTCGAGCATCATCGCAGCGCTCCGTATGGCTCCGACAGGATTTGCTATACCCTTACCCGCGATGTCGGGAGCGCTCCCGTGTATCGGCTCAAAGAGCGCCCAGCGATCTCCCAGATTCGCGCTGGCGCAGAGCCCAAGGCTGCCGACGATGCCTGCGCCCTCGTCGCTGAGAATGTCCCCAAAGAGGTTGGTCGTCACCATAACGTCGAACCTGTCAGGCCGTATGACCATGCTGTATGCCGCAGCATCAACAAGCATATCGTCGTACCTGATACCATACCTTTCAGCGACCTCCCTGCATGTCCTTAAAAATAAGACATCGCTCTTCAGGACGTTTGCCTTGTGTATTATCGTGAGATGACTGCGCTCCGATGCGATCCTGCACGCCACCTCCGCTATCCTCTGGCTCCCCCGTTTTGTGATGACCCGCACTGTCCTGGCCTCCTCATCTCCGATCACCTCCAGGCCTGAATAGAGGCCCTCCGTGTTCTCCCTGACTATGATCGCATCGATTCTGGTGGAACGGAGGGGCCTTATGTTCGCGTACAGGTCCAGCTCCTTTCTGATTCTTATAAGAACGCTGCTGTAACCAGGATCAGGCGGAGTTGTGATGGCCCCGAAGAGTATGCAGTCGCAATCCTTCATTCTCTCTATGTCCTCATCTGTTATGGCCTTTCCATCGCGCCTCCACCTGCCGTAGCCTATATCGAACTCCACAAGCTCCCCGTCGAATCCAGCTTCATTCAGGATACGAACAGCGCTCGATATGACCTCGGGCCCGATGCCGTCCCCCGGCACAAGAGCGATTCTCTTCATTTTCCGCTCCTGATCGATTCGGCCAGCGTTCTCAGAGCCTGCTCAATCTGGTGCGGCCCATCGCCCCAGTGGACCACGACCCCATGATGTCCGCGCATTCTGATCAAGCCCCTCCGCTCGGATCTGCAGCATCTAGTGATGAAAGGGCCTTCTGGAACCAAAAGATCCCCGCTGACAGGGCATATGTTGATGAAGCTGTGCTCCCTCTCCCCGTAGACCGCTCTGAAGATCTCCCTGGATATCTCGCATCCCACGATCTTAGGCACCGGAGCTGTGACCCTGTCCGCATCGAGTGATCGTCCAAGCCCGGATGCCCTGCACGGAAAATACACCTCATCCTCCCTGAAGCTCCTGAGGTCGAGAATCCTGGGTTTGAAGCTCATCGTCAGATCCCCTATGACGCCGCATTCCTCGAGCCTCTCTATGACGTAAACAAGCCACGATGGCTCAGGTGGCTGGACATCCAGGATCTCTATTTCCATTATCGCTCCAGGATCAGGATCGTGAACAAATGTCACATGCTCATCCGGACCCTTGAAGATGACGGTGTTGACATCGCCTCTGCAGAGATCCATCGCCAGTCTTATGAGATGCGCCCGGTTTCTCGTGTTCACCACCTCCGGGTACTCCACGATCTCGTCGCCGCTGGAGATGAGCTCAACTTCTCTGGCTCTTCTCATGAACCCCTCTCCATCGCTCTCGACCCTGTAAATGGATATGCTGCCTCCATCGTATGATATGAGGTATCTTGTGGCAAAGTAAACAGGATCACCACGCCTGGGCTCTCTCGAGATGCCTATCTGCTTGTAGTCCTCAGGGAATATCAAACCAGACCACGCTCCCTCTGCTTCCTCCTGTGGGCCACGAGCCCTCCATCATTCAGTATCTCCATCAGAAAGTCCGGGAGCTTTCTGCCGGTGTACTCCCTTCCGCCGACGACGACCTTCCCCTGGGCGAGATCAACCTCCACGATCTCCCCCGGCTCGCACCTGACATCTGCTTCGATGAGTGGGAGACCTATGTTTATGGCGTTCCTGTAAAATATCCTGGCGAATGATCTCGCAACAACGCATGATATTCCTGCGAGCTTAAGGGCAAGCGGGGCCTGCTCCCTGGAAGAGCCGCAGCCGAAGTTCTTGCCTGCGACTATGAGATCACCCGGCTGGACCCGGGAGGAGAAGGACGGATCCAGGCCCTCCATGACGTGCTCTGCCAGCTCGCGCAGATCCTTTGTCCTGAGGTACTTTCCTGGAATTATGACATCTGTATCTACATCATCCCCGAAGACCCATGCCCTGCCCCTGATCATGATGCAGAGTGAGGATGCATATTTAATATTCCTTTCTCTGCCGGGGGCCTGTCCGAATAAGATAAAAGCCAGAGCTGAGTATAAGGTTACTTCAATGAAATTTGGAGAGGTGATGCCGGATGACATCCGGATCTTTGATCTCTGTTTTATCAAGCATACCCCTCTTCAGCTAGAACGATTCTTCTGCGAATATACCAGGCATAGATCAGCTTTTTCTTCATTTGAAGACTTTATACGCTGGTATAACGATAGACCACATGGAAGCTTGGACTTAGAAACGAATTGAGACTCTGAAATGGCTTTTATGCGAAAAATGCCTTTAGAAGCCTATTTCGCAATCGCAAATAGGTTGTTAGGGTTGTGAATAATATCTGAATAATTCAAACTGCATACAATTGGGACGACGGCGAAATAATTTCAGGACTCTGCATATGGCTTCAAATGTCAAGCCTGACAGGCCCAGAGATGTTTATCATCCTTCCAGAGATGACAAAGCCCAGTTGGAGAGTCTGGCCAGCAAGGCAGGTGTGCCTTTATCAAAGTATGTCATAGAGGTTTTGAGAGCGTTATTGCTGAGATATGTAAGCTCAGTCGTTACAGAAGCTACAGAATCGAGACGTTCCTGTATTCTGGTTCTTTAGGGTATCAGTAGATGAACGCGTCTATCAAACGCGAGGGGCCTGATGATGCCAGACTCTTCTCATTCCATCTGGAGCCGTCTCGAGGATGATGCTGTAGCTGCCCTTCGCGTTGCCCACGTTGATCCTCATGCTGCCCTTGCCGAGCTGCAGATCCTCGTCGATCGTGAGACTGATGTTGCCAACAAGAGCTTCAGCCTCTTCCCCAGCTCTGGCCTCTCTGAACCTGATCCCGGCCAGCTCCGCATCTATTCTGGTTATATTTCCCGATCGCGTGAGAGCAATCCCTCTCAGCTGGTAAACATCCTGCGCGAGCCTGAGAACGCCTCTGTATGTGATGTTGCCTCTGCTGATCTCCGCCTGTATCTCCTCCAGGCTCATGTTCGATGAGAGCAGCTCCCTCGCTCTTGCCGGATCCACCTCCCTCATGCCCTCGATCCAGATGCTCAGCACGGAGGATATGTTTTCGCTCAGGGCGAAACCGCGGTAATGGAGCATCGGGATCATGCAGCCCTCCTGCATACACATCCCATGCCGCAGCTCGTCCAGCTCCTGCGGAGGATCCGGTGGAGGCATATGCGGAGGTGCATCCATACTCAGATGCGCGCCTGAGAAGGAGATTCCATAGGATGAGCCGATAACAATGAGTCCCACGATCAGGGCCAATGCCAGTTTGTGCGTCAATCATACCACGCCCAGATGCTCCGGCTGAGATGTACAGATCTACTGCAGGTACATGGATAAATATGCAATGTGAGACGCAAGAAATAAATGTTACCAGGATTGCTGGCCTGCCGAAGGCCAGCCGATCCTGCAAGGGAACCCCATATCATAGTCATCTTTGCATCTTTCCGTAGCCCATGCCTCTCTGACCCTGAGCTCCGCCCATGGGCCAGTAGGGGCACTCAGTGTATCCTGGACCCCATCCCCTTATCTCCGATAGGGTTTTGTTGTCCATCTCTGCTATCTTCTTCTCTCTCAACTCCCTGATCTCCGCCAACGTCATGTTCTCCAGCTCAGCCCTCTTCTGCTCCCTCAGCTCTCTGATCTCCGCCAATGTCATGTTGTCGAGCTCCTCCTGGGCGACATCATCCATGAGCATCCAGAGCCCTCCGAATGGAGCAATGCCGAGGCCACGATCTCCATCAAGACCGCGGCCGAACCCTCGCGCTCCGGACATCGGACCCTGAGCTCCGCCCATGGGCCAGTAGGGGCACTCAGTGTATCCTGGACCCCATCCCCTTATCTCCGATAGGGTTTTGTTGTCCATCTCTGCTATCTTCTTCTCTCTCAACTCCCTGATCTCCGCCAATGTCATGTTCTCCAGCTCAGCCCTCTTCTGCTCCCTCAGCTCTCTGATCTCCGCCAATGTCATGTTGTCGAGCTCCTCCTGCGTGAGGTCATCCATAAGGAGGCCCAAGCCACCTGGTCCTACCTCTGGACCACATCCACGATCTTCGAATCTGCAGTTCATGCAATCATGCATGGACATCGCTGGCACAGCAAGAAGTGCTGCGAGCGCCAGCACACCCATAATCTTCAGTCCTGACACATCATCACCTCGTCCTTTCGGACAGGATCTGCTCTGGCTGAACGATATAAAAGAGGCATGCAGGACGAACGTTCTTTTGAAGTTCTTTTTTGAGATCAGAATGTTCAGGATTGTTCTTTTCTTGAAACAAACCACTCTGCTATCTCTATAACGTTTGTTCTACCCCATTCTCTCTTTTTTATCAGCTTTCTCCTCTCCAGAGAGTTCAGAATGCCACTCAGAGACGACTTCGGTATGCCGGTCTCGTACCTAAGATCTGCCTGGGTCATCCTCCCGCTCTTCTTCAGAAGCGTCTCTACGACAGCTCTCTCTCGGCTTGTCAGCGTCTCGATCACCGCGGCCATCTCCTTCGTGATCTCTATCGGCTCATAGCCCGGAATGAATGAGCTTCTCATGGGCTCATCTACATTCAAATCAACACCCAGTGTGCCATCGGGCATTTCACTGCCATCAGAAGCGCTGTCAGAGCTGAGCGATCCAGCCGGTTCTCCCCCTGGCGTGGCTGGATGGCCGGTCGCCTGCGGCTCAGATCGCGATGCCATCTCTCCATGCGACTCCATCCGTCTTCTCAGGATCCAGAAGGCAGTGCCACATGCGATGAGTATCAGAGCAGCTCCCACTGCAAAATACGCCTGGTTCTTCCTTGCTGGCGGAAGAGATGCATTGATGGATGAGACGTTCGAGACCGTCAAGAGCGGCTGTCTGTATTCGACCACTACAGAAGGATCGATGAGATCGTATCCCTGAAGATCGACAGCTAACGACTGGTTTGTGGATGATACAAGATAGCCAATACCCTCTGAAAGGCTTATGCTGCTGAGCATCGCGTCCCCTGGAAGATAGAGCGTCATGCTGTACCGTTCATACGATCCACGCAATTGTATCTGGAGGGTCCATGCATCTCCAGCCTTAGATGTGAGCGCGTTTGTGAGAGCATACAGCTGAGATGTGGAGTTATCGTAGCTGTACTGGGATGACTTCAGAAATGAAAGCCCCTCAAGGCTATCCGCATATCCGGTTATGAGCGCCTTTCCAGTCCAGTCGAGGTAAACGTTCAGAACGAGAGACCTGTTCTCATCAGCTGACAGAGCAGCAGTGCTCATTACGAGCAGAAATAGAAGGCAAAGCCAGAGGGCCTTCACAGCTCTGATCAACAGCCCGTACATTCGATTCATAATGCATTCACATGCTCTACTCTTCTGTGTTTACTCGTTTCAATACGTAGAAATGGTTTTCGATGTCAAAACCGATGGCTGAACTCACACGAATTACATCCATTTACCAATAGTTGCTATAATGTTCCTGTTTTATGAGGACGGTCTGAAATGTCCTCACACCTGTCTTAACACTTGGATTCAGGAAGTCGATCAATCCCTGCGGCTGCGCGCCTCGTGCCACTCCGCCTCAATCCCGCGCTCGTGCATGGCGCGCCTAAGCTCCTCCATGAAGATCCCCATGCCCTGGATCTCCTCGTGCTCCGACTCCCGCACCTTTCCTCCCAGGTAGCCTGTGGTTGTGGTGAAGACGCCGCAGCTCGGGCTTCCTGCAACACCCACGACCGCTATTCTGTAACGCCTGGAGAGCATCTCCACAGCGTCAACCGCGGATAACATCAGCTCCCTGCAGAACCTCCGGTACTCAGGGATATCGAGCTGGTTCCTCGTCACAGCCCATCGCTCCAGACCCATGTAGACCGCCTCTGGGCAGGGTAGCTGTATCATTGGACCGCTGTAACAGAGCTCAGGCTGGCCGAGCCCCCTGACCCTGACAAGTGGATTCAGGAGGCAGTGCGAGATGACGTAGACGTATCCTTCCATCTCTTGAACTTCATGTACTGATAGAAGCGTATCCCCTCGAGCTCATCGTAGAATACCAGGTTCTCTGACAGCTCCCCGACCCGGATCTTGATGGTGTTGGTGTGAAACTCGTCAACATATTCGATATCAGTTATGCGTTCAAGCGGTATGCTCTGCACGCTGTCCCAGAGTATGCCGGCCCTCACAAAGTGCAGGTTCCTATCAGTGACTACCACCCAGCTCGATATCCTCACCTCGCCGCCGAGCCTCGCCATTGCGAGCGTGTTTCTGTCGCAGTGCCGCTCCAGCAGCGCCGGGTAAACCATCTGGACGCTCTCCCCTTCCTTTGCGAGCTTCTCCAGCGTGCGTCTTAGCTTCCGGGGATGCTCTCCATCTCCCGATCCGGACATGGTATTCCCCCGTGATCCATCTCCGCCATGAATGGCGGCGCTCCCTGGGCGTCGATGAGACATCAAGGTTTTCATGGATCAGGTCACTATCTTCCTGAGGGCATCACTCTCTATCGCAAGCTTCACCTCTCTTGCCAGCCTCCTCCCTGTGGACATGTTCGTCCGCCAGAGCGCGTTTCCGTACGGATGGCCCACTGCCATATGCACATTTGTTCCTCCACCTATCCGGGGCGCGACATCGTAGATGTAGAAGTTCAGATCCTTGTCAACACAAGTCTGCAGGCAGAACGGCCCGATTATCCCCGGAGGATAGTACTCCTTCGTCGCTGCGACATATCTCTCGGCGAGATCGAACGCCTTCTCGAGAAGGGATTCTCTTAACGTCGCTGAGTTATGGCCGCAGACCGTGTACTCGGGGTTTATCTGCTTCTCGTTCAGCCTCAGCTGCTGCGGCGCCGGGAGCCTCACATGCCCGTCAAGGCTCGTCTCGAACCTCCAGTCTATCCCGAGGAGCTCGATGCGATCCCTGAGAGGCGAGTAGAAGAAGTCCAGGTTGAATACCGGGCCTATTATGTACCTCTCCACCCTCGCGAGCTCAAGCCCATCGCTGTCTATGACCCCCTGGCGGAGAAGAAGCTCCGACTTCTCGTAGTACTCCTCTGTTGATGCTGCTGTGAAGAAGCCCCGCTCAAGAGTTTTGACGGCGTGTGGCAGCTTTACTATGACAAGGCAGTCGATCTCATCCGGCTCTATCTGCTCCGGATAGGGCAGACCGGCCTTCTCAAGGAGCCAGTAGTAGTCCATCTTGTCGCCCCGCTCCTCAGATCTGAGCAGGTTCCTGCTTCCCACCAGCGGGACTTCAAACTCGTCCTCGACCGAGTCTATTCCGCAGTATGAGGTGAATGACCTGTTGGGAACAAAAAGGACGTTCTTTCTGAGCAGCATATCCTGCTGGTCGAGAATATCCTTGAACTTCTTTAAGACAACCACTTCATCTATCATTCCTGTGACTATCCTTCCATCCGGTGCCCGCTCCGCCCGGAAGTACTTCACATAGGTCTTCTCCCGCCCCTCCTGGCAGACAGCCAGGGTTCTGAACCCCTCCTCCACAGCGCCATCAGCGACATCGAGGGCGGAATGAGATGCGATCATGCCTATCCTCACATCATCCATCTCATATCCGTCCAGAATCTCATAGATCCTGCTGCGATCGATCAACTCGACACCTCAAAGCTGTATATGC
>NZ_JANIHG010000033.1 GCF_024518575.1 Methanothrix sp.
CCTCAAAGCTGTATATGCTGACATGATTTATTATTTACCGATCTGGCCAGAGGCAACGTAGAGTTCACCTTTGCCATTTTCAACCAGATCTCCGATATATTTTTTGTAAGTCAAACCACCCAGCTCCACGGTCCCCTCGCAGGCGAAGCTGGGAAGCACGTGCGCGCTCCCTGCGGTTATGCTGCCTTTGACCATCTCAGCCCCCGGAAGGTGGGCGTGTCCGTGTATGCGGATGACACCCCCTTGATTCGCGCATCCGGGGAAGTCTCCAGCATCTCCCATGACCTCGATCGAACCGCCGCAGAGATGCTCGCCAAGGAATGCACCTGCATTTCCCTTTATAACTATCTCTCCGCCACGCATGCCGCACCGCTCGCCGCGGTAGCCTGCGCCAGCGTAGTTGCCTGCATTCCCCTCGACAATGATCCTGCCGCCGCGCATCTCCCTGCCCAGCCAGTCTCCGGCATCTCCTTTTATATGCAGCATGCCACCGCGCATGCTGTTTCCTGCATGCATTCCAGCATCTCCGATGATCTCCATAACGCCGGAGGACATGCCTTCACCAAGACGCTTGACCTTTGAGAGATCGCCCTCTAGAACGATTCTCGTCTCCTCTGGCTTATCCGGATCAGGATCGCCTGAGATCAAAAAGATCTTCGAGAGAGGCAATCTCCTGTTGCCATGCCATACTTCAATCTCAGATATCTCCTTGATGGTGAGGCCTGCAAGAACATCCGCAGATATCCTCTCCGCCTCCACCGGAACGCCGCGATGCTCTGGAAGTTTTATGGTGATGGTGCGCATCTCAGATCACCTCTTTCAGAGGCTGCACTCCTGCTCTCACCACAAACGGATTTGATAAATACGCGTCCTGCACCATGTAGTTAGACATTCTTATGCTGTAGTACCTCTCGAACTTCTCTTTGAGAGCAGACAGCATGCGGTCCATCTCGCTCTCCGGAACGGCGGCATCGACCCAGTACGTCCTTCCCTGAGGCGCTGCGACGATCTCGCCGTCTCTGACAACCACAACGCCGCCTTTTATCGTGTACTTCGCTCTGGACATGCCGGCCTTAACCTCTGCATGATCCTTTGATGGATCGATCTCTTCAGGCTTGATGTTGTATATCGATACGTCCGCATCAGCGCCGATGCCCAGATGCCCCTTGTCCTCGAGGCCCAGAATCCTTGCGGGAGCGGCCCTTGTCATTATCACGATCTCCGACCAGTCCAGCTCTCTCTCGATTGAGGGCAGGGTGCTTCTAGATCTCACCACCTCATGCAACGTCTTCATCTCCTCCTCGCGCTTCTCCCTGCTCATAAGCAGCGATATTATCTCAGGGTAGTTTACGAACGGCCCTCCGTTTGGATGGTCTGTTGTCATGACCACCTTCCACGGATCTCTGGTGAGAAGCGCGAGCTCCAGCCCTATGGCCCACTGGACCGCGTTGACCGGCATCTTTCTCATGTAAACCCACGGCACCACACCGCTGGACTCCTCGAGCTCTATGTCGTGGTTCGACCACTTCTGATGCCCGATCCTGGCGTTCGCGTACTCCAGCGGCGCATCAGCGGTCATGGTTGTGGCGGGGCCGAATATGATCTGGCCGAGATCCATCGTCGCATGATTTGTTTGGTTGAAGTAATCCGCTATCACAGATGCCTTTGACTCGAAGTCCTTCCAGCCTGTGCCTCCGTACGCGGAGAACTGCATGTGCGCGACGTGCACAACCTGTCTCATCCTGCTCGGCTTTATGTCCTTCAGCAGCTCCAGGGTCTCGATAGCTGTGGTGTAATTCCCCGGTCTCCCGAGATTGTTGAAGTGCAGATGTATCGAGTGCGGAAGCCTGAGGCGCTCGTTGACCTCGGCAAGCGCTCTTATTATCTGTGCTGGAGTCACATCGAAGTGCGGCACCGGGTCATGCACGCTCTTCACGTTCGAGCCGAAACCCCAGGCCTCGCCGCCGCCCGGATTCACGATCTTGACACCATACCCACGCGCTGCCCTCAGACCCCATGCGACGTATGCAGCAAGTCTTCCCAGATCGTTGTCGCGCACGCACTCCATCACTGTCCAGTTGCTTCCGAAGAGCGTGAGGGCGCCCTTGTCAACTATCGGGATCTCCTCCAGCTCCTCATGTGTGTGGCGGGCCTCTATGATCGGCGTCGCGGCCTCGAATGCCGTTGTGTATCCCAGCCTGGCGTACCTGTAGCCGATGGCGTAGCAGTTCGGCACTGTGTATCCCGTTGACGGCCTGCAGACCCTCGTCCTGGGCTCTGTCCCCATCCTGGAGTCGTCGGGGCGCATTATCCTGCCTGTGTTTAGCTTTGGGCCTGCGATGTGCGAGTGTGCATCCACACCGCCAGGCATGACTAGAAGACCTCTGGCATCTATCACCTCTCCGCCGGCGTCCTCAGCTATCCGGCCGTTCTCTATGCATATGTCCATCTCCTCGCCGAAGATCCCGTTGGCAGGATCATAGACAATGCCACCCTTAATTATCATCTCTGAGCCTCCTGATATTATCGAGAATCGCCTGGAGTATTTCCACATCGCTCGGGTATTCAGTATCCACGAGCTTTCTCAGGCGGAGCGAGAGGCCATCCATTCTGTAGGCCGTCCCCTCGGCCTCGATACCTGCGATCGCGCTCGGTATGACAACATCCGCGAAGAGCGTAGTTGGGTTCTCAAAAGGATCTATCTGTATAACAGGCATCTCCCCGAGCGCCTCGACGCAGCCTCTGGGGAGGTTAGATGCTGGATCTGAGGCTATGATCAGGGCAGCATCGACATCTCGCCTGCTCAGTAGATCGCAGCACGATGTCTCTCCGGGATTGTAGTACGGCGCACCACGCGCGTAATCAACAGCCATCGGATACCCTGATGACCACGCCAGGACCTGGCCCGCGCCGGTGACGTTGTAGTGCCCCCTCATCGCCATTATAACGAACTTCGTGTGGCTGTTCAGCTCCGACACCAGGGAGAGAGCATTGTCGACGTTCTTGTACCTGCCCCTGCTGTGCGTTAACCCAAGACCAAAGAATATCGCGCCGAACTTCGCGTTCTTCATCATATCCGCGATCTCGATGAGATCTTTTCTGGGCACGCCCGCTATATCCTCCGGCAGAGAATCCGCCTTTCCTCCGATGATCATGCGCAGCGCGGATATTATCTCATAGTCAGTTCCCGGCTGGATTCTCAGAAATCTGTCAGCGTTCCTGGCGGTTCTAGTCTCCCTCACATCGATGACCAGAACCTTTCTGCCCTTCCGCCCCTCAGGGACGAACCTGCCGCATGCATTGGATGAGTATCTTAGCGTGTGTCTCGGATGCGCCTCTGATGGGTTGCAACCCCAGAAGACTATGAGGTCAGCGCGGTTCTTTATCTGCCCGAGAGTCGAGCCGACGAGCCCCTTCTCCTCTATGCCTATGATCGACGGGCCGTGGCACACTGTCGCTGTGGTGTCGATCACGCCGCCGATCTCCTCCGCGAGGAGGATTCCCTTCTTCAGAGCCTCACATGTCGTAGAAGCCCATCCGTAGAGGAGTGGATGCTTCGCGCTGACAAGGATCTCGGCCGCTCTTCTGTAAGCATCCTCGTAGCCGACCTCGACGAGCTCTCCGTCTTTGCGTATCATCGGCGACTTTATCCTGTTATGTCCCATGATCTTTGAGGAGCCAAGCCTGCACGCCCCACGGACCTTCTCTATTCTGCCCTCATTCACCTCAACCCTGATATCATCGCAGAGGCAGCCGCAGAAGGTGCAGAGAACATCTTCTATCTGCAATATCATCGACCTCTCAACATCAGTTCGCGGATATCCAACACCTTCTCATCTGTGGGTGTGACCTCCACCTCCACACCCTTGAATCCGGGCATCCCGCAGCCATTTGTATCCGTGCCTGTCAGCATGTTCGCCCACGGCCCCATGGGTATGAAGACGATGCCCTGTGGCAGCCCCTTGTCCACACCAGCTCTCAGCACCGCGCTTCCATGTGGGCTGGTCAGAAGCAGATTCATTCCATCTGAGAGCCCCAGCGCCCTGTAGTCATCCTCAGATAGATAACAGCATGAGACCTCGTTGATGTACAGTGGAGACATCTTATCCTCGCAGCCAGCTCCCTGCGCGAGGGTCCTTCCGGAGATCATGACAGCCTTCAAACCGGATCACCAGTATCTCAATCAATGGACAATACTCCTCTAAAAAGTGAGCGGTTTGTGCGAGGTATCTGCGAGGTATCCGGATAAGAGCTTTAACTCGCTGGAGCAGAGAGGACTTAGCTTTCATCCCAGCATAAGGTCTGGGGATGAAAGCTAAGTCGTCCCTTCTTCCGGCATGCTTAACCGCCTCAACAGGGCGGGTTGGCCTCGATATTCTGATGCAGCAGGCAGAGTCCCAGAGAGATGTGTTCCTCAGCTACACGTATCCGATATTTCCTGATAAAACAAAAGAGAAGAAGTTAGCCGGAGCTCTGGAGCTGGCAGATGGCTCTACAACAAACATCACTCATCGCAGGGTTGTGACAGCCCGTATCCCCATAGCTCCAAAACCTCCACACCACTTACTATGATGCAATTCCTGGCTATGATGTGGGAAGCTGCGCCATTAAGGACGCGATAGTTCGCTTTGGCAGTGCGGGATCATCCCGATCCCATCGGAACTGTATGGCGCAGATGGTGGCATCCGCCCACCGCACTCCTTCGGCCGGCAGGTTGTCACAGGTATATCTTAACTGAATACACACCTCCCTCCAGTCTCCTCTCAGTCCGGAGGTTCAGCCGCTCGAACATCCTCAGAACCGCCTGGTTCTCCACCAGAACCTCAGCGTTCAGATAGAACAGCCCCTGCTTTCTCGCCAGGTATACCAGATAGGAGAGGATCTCCATGCCCACGCCCTTTCTCTGGTAGTCATCTCTGACGACTATGGCCACCTCTGCGGTATGCGTCCCCTCTGCGATGCTGTACTGTCCGAGACCGACGACCACCTCCCTCTCCTCCTCGACAACAGCGAGAATCACCATCTCCCTGGTGTAATCTATAACAACAAAATCCTGAAGCTGCTTGTGGCTCATGCCCTTCCGCGCGGACGCGAACCTCTGATACATCGTCTCGTCTGATAGAGAGTAGAAGAAATCCTTCAGGAGCGGCTCGTCTGTGATCCTGACCGGCCTGAGGAGTATGTTGATCCCGGTCTTCGTCGTCCTGTATGTCTCCAGGTGCTCCGGATACTCGCCCTTCTCCCCGGGTATGAACTCCTGGTCAGCATAGATGAGCGAGAGCCGCTTCGCTTCCTCCAAAAGCCACGGCCTGAACTTCGGATGCGCCAGGGCTATGAGATCCATCGCGCGTTCCCTGACGTTCTTGCCGTGGAGGTACGCGATTCCATACTCTGTAACGACGTAATGCAGATCTCCTCTTGTCAGCGTGACACCCGCGCCCTCCCTGAGCATCGGAACTATTCTGGAGATCCTCCCGTTCTCAGCGGTCGATGGCAGCGCGAGAACAGCCTTGCCTCCGGGCGAGAGAACAGCCCCGCGCATGAAGTCCGCCTGCCCCCCGATTCCGCTGTGGAAGAATGTTCCAAGAGACTCAGCAGTCGCCTGGCCTGTGAGATCGACCTCCATTGCGCTGTTGATCGATACCATGTTCCGGTTCTTCGCTATGATGAGGGGGTTGTTCGTGTAATCGATGGTCTTGAACTCTATCGCCGGATTGTCATGGATGTACTCGTACGTCTTCCGCGTGCCCATGCAGAATGAGGCTACTGTCTTGTATCTGTCTATGCTCTTCATCGAGTTGTCGACAGCCCCGACCTTCATGAGCTCTATGAATCCATCTGTCAGAAGCGATGTGTGAATGCCGAGATGCTTCTTGTGCTTCAGGTTCGCGAGGACAGCATTCGGTATCATTCCATAGCCGGCCTCGATCGTGGATCCGTCCTCGACTATCCTCGCCACATATCTTCCGATCTGCTGCGCCAGCTCTGTCGGCACGCTCTCCACGTACTCGAGAAGGGGCTCGTCATGCGGTATCACAAAGCTCACATCATCCATGTGGATGAAGCCGTCTCCCTGAACTCTGGGCATATTCGAGTTTATCTGTGCTATGACAACTGATGCCTTCTCCACAGCAGCCTTCACGATGTCAACGCTTATCCCCAGGTTCAGGTAACCGTGCCGATCAGGCGGTGTTGTCTGTATCAGCGCGACATCTATCGGTATGCGCCCCCTGTAGATCAGATCGGGTATCGCTGAGAAGAATATGGGGGTGTAGTCAGCGAGCTCCTTGTTCACAGCATCGCGCGTGCTTCTGCCTATGAAGAATGTGTTGAGCCTGAAGTTCTCCTTGAACTTGATGTCTGTGTATGGAGCAGCGCCGAGGGTCCAGACGTGCAGGATCTCTGTATCGAAGAACGCCTTCGGATGCTCCCTCACGTAATCGGCGAGCGCCTGAACCAGGAACTGCGGCTCGCCACAGCCTGTGCCTATGAAGATCCTGTCGCCTGCGTGTATGTGGCTGAACGCCCTCTCCAGCGAGGCGAACTTTTCCGGCCATTGTGCCTTCAGATCACTGTAGTGGTGCTCCATGATCTCCATAAGCTTCCCAAGGTTCAATTAAAGGCTGGCTTAATTAATTTTACCTGCGGAGGTTTTATGCGTCCGTCTGAGCAGACATATCTGCATGGATCTGGATCGGCTTGTGCTGGGCGCAGAGCTTCCCGATGGTATTCTGATCAGATTCCGGCCGTTCTCCGAGGGGGATGCTGACATGATACGGGATGTCCACCAGCACGGGCACTACGATATCCTGGAGATACGCCCGGGTGAGGTGGTGTTCGATGTTGGTGCGCATATCGGATCGTTCGCTCTCAGGGCGGCCAGGATGGTTGGGGAGGATGGCCTTGTGGTCGCGGTGGAGCCGGAGCGGAGCAACTACGAGCTTCTCAGGATCAATGCGGAGGGAATGGACAACATCGTCCCGCTGCGTTTGGCTCTGTCAGATTTTAAGGGCAGTGGAAGGCTCTTTCTCGCACAGGGCACTGCAGCTCACTCCCTGATATTCCGCAGAAGCGCATACTGGGATGATGTTCATGTCAATACCATGGACGGGCTCATAGAGGAGCTCGGGATCAGGCCGGATGTGGTCAAGATCGACGCTGAGGGTGCAGCACTGAAGATCCTGAGCTGTGCTGAGAGCATGCGCTGCAGGAAGATCGCGGTCGCAGCGTACCACTTCCCTGCTGAGGATCTCCAAGTGGCCAGCAGGCTGAGATCGATGGGGTTCCTGCCGAAGATCGTCCATGTCAGATCGAGCGTCTACAGAAGCCCGTTCGCCCCAAGCGTGCCAATCGTCACGGGCGAGATTAGTGGAAGTGTCTGAGATCTGGTTGTGGCTCGAATCGCTGAATGGGTTTCAGAAATTGACATTTATTGGCGCAACAGGTCAAAAATCCTGTGAGTTAACCTGCCTGTCATCCTCGAGTCATTCATGGCAAAGATGCGACCGTCATCTTTTTATATGTGCTATTTGTTAGCATGTACCACGTTAACATTAGGAGATCGCTATGAGTGAGATTGGCAAACGCGTTCGAATGGAAAGGATCATGGATAGGGACAGCGGAAACACCGTGATAATACCTCTTGATCACGGGATATCGGTCGGGCCGATACAGGGGCTTGCAAACCTGCCTGAGATGGTCGATAAGGTTGCGAAGGGCGGGGCAAATGCGGTGCTCCAGCAGAAGGGCATGGTCAGGCACGGGCATCGCGGCTACGGCAGGGATATAGGCCTGATCGTTCACATGTCCGCTTCCACATCTCTGGGCCCCGATCCTAACAACAAGGTCCAGGTCGCCATGGTGGAGGAGGCGATAAAGCTCGGAGCAGACGCGGTGAGCGTCCACATAAATATCGGCTCTGAGACCGAGGCGGAGCAGCTCCACTTCCTCGGTATGGTCTCGGAGAGGTGCGACTTCTGGGGTATGCCGCTGGTCGCGATGATGTACCCCCGCGGGAAGGATATAACAAACCCGAACGCTCCGGACGTTGTGGCGCACGCCGCCAGGGCAGGCGCCGAGCTCGGGGCTGACATCATAAAGACCAACTACACCGGATCCCCGGAGAGCTTCAGGGAGGTTGTGGCAGGCTGTCCTGTGCCTGTGGTCATCGCAGGCGGCCCGAAGACAGCGACGGACCTGGAGTTCCTGCAGATGATCGAGGGCGCGATGAAGGCTGGCGCGAGGGGCGTCGCCATAGGAAGAAACGTCTTCCAGCACAGGGATCCGACCCGCATGACCAGGGCGATATGCGCTATAGTCCATCACGGCAGGAGTGCGGAGGAGGCTGCGAGAATACTGAGCGAGATATGACGCGCGGGAGTTGATGGTGCAGAGCTCCCGTCATTCGTCGATATCTCCTGACAGTTCGGAAGCCGGTCGAAAGAGTGGGAAATACCAGCGTCATGTCCGCTCAACACTGCATCTGGAATCTGCAGGGGCTTCCTGAGGGGATCTTCTTTGGATAGCCCTTCAACCTCACTCGAAGATATGCACCTCGACCTGCTCTCCCTCGTCAAGCCCCTCCAGATCCTCCGGCACCAGGACAAATCCATCAGCCCGCGCGACCGAGCTCAGTATGCCTGCTCCGCTGATCATGACCGGCTCGGCGATCCCGTTCCTGAGCGAGACCCTTGCGAATGTGATGTACCCCGGCCTGGAGGGGATCTTTCTCGAGAGCCGCGCATCTCTCCTTGGAGCGTCATCGCTGAGATGCGCAAGCCTCTTTATTGCAGGCCTCACGAGCAGGTAGAGCGAGGCGAGTGCAGCCACAGGGTAGCCCGGGAGGCACATAACCGGCTTGCCGCTGACGGAGCCCAAGGCTGTGGGTCTTCCAGGGCTCAGCCTGACCCCGTGAACCATCAGCTCGCCCATATCCTCAAGCACGCCCGGCGCGTAATCTCTCTCACCAACAGATGTTCCACCTGAGATCAGTATCAGATCTGACCCCAGGCATCTCTTTATGGCATGTTTTATCGCATCCCTCTCATCCGGTATCACTCCGGAGAGATGCGGCTCGCCGCCCCAGAGCTCAACGTAGCTGTATATCATGAGGCTGTTGATCTCTCTAGCCTCGCCAGGCGCCGGCACACTGCTCCTGGGAACGAGCTCGTCTCCTGTCATGATAATACTTACACGTGGCCTGGTGAAGACCTCCACATCATCGATGCCGACCGCCCCGAGAAGCGCGAGGTCAGGCGGCCTGAGCCTGTGCTCTCGGCAGAGCACCACATCCCCGGCTCTGAGATCCTCTCCGATCCTGGAGACGTTTCTGTAGGGCGTGAGCTCGGCTGTGACCTCAAGGACGTCACCACGCAAAAACGAATCCTCGAGCATCACAACCGCATCGAACCCCTCTGGGAGAGCAGCGCCTGTTCTCACCCTCACGTACTCGGTGATCTGTGCGGGCGAGCTCTGAGATGCCCCGCGTGTCTCCCCGGATCTTACAGCATATCCGTCCATGGCGGCCCTGTTGAACGACGGCAGATCCTCTGGCGAGAGAACATCGGATGCGAGAACCCTTCCGCATGCCTCCTCGATCGGGATTTTCTCCCTTTCATTCACAGGAGGGCAGAGATCGAGGAGCCTTTCAAGCGCGTAACCGACCGCAGATAGCTTCTTGAACATACCCATTTCTTGGATGCTACCTTGCATTTTCGTCTGGGCCTTCATGTAATGGCAGTGCAATCGTCGACGCATCGAGCTCCAGCATACTCAGTATCCTCTTCATGTCAAGATGCCTCTCCACAGCCCCCGCCAAGGCGTCAAAGCCGTTATCGCGTGAGAGCTCCTGGCGCCTGAGCCCCCTCCGCTCGTAGAGGTGATCGAGAAATGCGTTCCTGAAGTTATCGTTCTCAAATAGGCCGTGGAGGTATGTGCCTATCACCATTCCATCCTCTGTGACAGCGCCATCGTCCCCGAAGGCGCCCATCTCCCTCGAGTCTGTGATCCCCATGTGTATCTCGTAGCCCTTCACGCGCTCCCCTTTTATCCTCCCCAGTATCGGGCCGTCTCCAGTGACCTCCTTTGTAACCTGAACGGTCCTCTTCTCGTATGCATCGAAGCGCGTCACAGCATCGATGAGCCCCAGCCCCGGGACGGATCCGCAGATATCCTCTATGCCGCAGTCGATTATCTCCCTTCCCAGAATCTGATACCCGCCACAGATGCCGATAATCGGAACGTTCTTCAAAGATAATATTTTGCGATCCATCCCGTACCTCCTCATCTCGGCCAGATCTGATACCGTGTTCTTTGTGCCCGGTATTATAACAGCATCCGGATTTCCGAGATCATCCCTGAGATCGACATACCGGACCCTGGCATATCGCTCCAGCGGCTCGAAGTCTGTGAAGTTCGATATCCTGGGGAGCCTTATGATCGCGATCTCCGGCATGTTCTCTTCTCTTGAGATCCTCTTGTCCGAGAGCGATACCGAATCCTCCGAGGGTATCTCGAGATCGAGATACGGCAGGATCCCGAGCACAGGGATGCCGGTCATATCCTCAAGCATTTTTATGCCCGGGTAAAGTATCGTGGGATCCCCGCGGAACTTGTTTATGACCATGCCCCTCACGAGCTCTCTTATCTCAGGCGGAAGGAGCTTCACAGTTCCGTAAAGGCTCGCAAAGACCCCGCCCCTCTCGATATCCCCGACGAGTATGATGGGAGCTCTGAGCCTGGATGCGACGTAGATGTTCGCGATATCCCTGTCGAAGAGGTTTATCTCAGCCGCCCCTCCTGCACCCTCGACGATGATGTAATCATAATCTCTGCTCAGCTCCTCGATCGCGGAATCGACAATTCCCTTCAGGCTCTCTATATCCTTATAGTAATCAGCAGCCGACTTGTCTGCCACCGGCCTTCCCATTATTATGACCTGAGATGTGCGATCGCCCTTTGGCTTGAGCAGGATGGGGTTCATGAGCACGGACGGCTCCACGCCGGCAGCCCATGCCTGCACCGCCTGGGCTATCCCCATCTCTCCGCCAGAGGATGTTACCCAAGAGTTCAGGCTCATGTTCTGGGACTTGAACGGGGCGACGCGAAGTCCGCGGTTTTTTAGCATCCTGCAGAGGGCTGTGACAAGTATGCTCTTTCCAGAGTGGGATGTTGTGCCCAGAACGATCAGGTACTTCGTACCCCTCTTCCCGACATTGAAGGGCAGGGCTTCCTGCGCTTCGAGCGCAGGCCGGTGCCCCTCGAGTTGCATCGACTTCGTCGAAGCCTCTCGACCATGTCGGGAGATATCGATGGCTTCACACATTCGGTTCATCAGATACCTCCACAGGCTCTACCCATCTCTCCTGGAATCTCCTGGGTTGCAGGGGCAGCGGAAACCCCGGCCTTAAGGACGGAGCAGTTGACACCGCTCAGTCCTCTCCGCTCCAACAAGATAAACGCAACGGCCAGGGTTGCTATCAACCAGCCTGTTGTAGCAGTGCATCAGTTACATGTTATGGCATTCAGGCCGGAGCAGCTGAGGCCATCACATCCTGAGATGCCCGCGCTACTGTGCGGGGAATGCATAGCGATACAGCTTATATGAAGAGCCTGATGTCGTTCACGGTCACTGTATAGAACGGATGCTGTGTGTCCACGTATATGCGGTCTCCCTGGTCGTAGATCGCCCACCCACCGCTGTTTATGTTTCCGTTCAGGTTCATGAAGCACAGCAGCCCTGGCAGGACAGGCGCGGGCTTGTCATTGTCAGGATCCGAATCTCTGACCCTGCTTCCAGCCTGGAGCGTCATGTAGCCTGTTATGCGCACATCTCCTGCATCTATCCTGCCGTACTCTGGCCCGACGTCAAGATAAACAGGGTCCACGATGCTGTATGCCCCGTCGCCATCAACATCGAAGTAGACAAGCTGCGCGCCGGGCATGCCACCTATGCCGAAGGGCGTGAGCTTGTACCCGTAATCCTGATCACCAAGCCTGACCTGGCTTCCAGCAGGATATGTCCCAAAGGGCGTCAGCCTCACATCGTTCTCGTTGACCACATCATCTGAGGGATCCACATCGATGTAAACAGGGTCCGATATATCGAAGATCCCGCGCATGTTTGCATCCGAGTAAGCGAACACAGGCGCGGATGAGAAGGCGCTGAGCGCTCTCGACTCATCAGGATCGTATGGCAGGACCTTGGAGCCGTAGCTCGAGTCCGCAGCAGCTGAGCCAATAGTCATCAGCACAGCCATGAGAATGAGAAACCTCGTCTTTATACCCCCTTCACATGAGATATCATCATTACTTGATTTAAATTTTATCGTTATCTTGCTGTGTTGAATAATGTTTGAGAATCAGATAGCAGAGGCTCGATTCATACGAATTGCAATTCTAGTAAAAATCGATAGCTATCGACCTTAGAGCTCTTAATTATTCAACACAGCACGTCATCTTTGATAGAGATGCTGCAGCGCTCCCCTTCAGGACGCCTTGGGTAGATGCTGGTTCTGAGATGCGATACGCTTTTCGTCCTGTTCTACAATCGTGCGAAAAGATCTCCGCCCGACAGCATCGATCTCGCTGGCGTGGTGGAATCGGATGGTGAAATGTGGTCGCTGGATCCGAGTGCATCAAACAGGCTGGCATCCGTAGATGAGTTGCTGCGGGAATTCCAGGGCTCACTGCAGCATGCGCAGCGCCTCCTCCAGAGATCTGTTCTCGACGGTTATGGCGTATATCGCGTTGCACATCCTGATCGCGTCCTCGAGCCTCTTCTGGTGTATGTTCCTGCCGGTGGCGTTTCCCGATGCGCCTGATATGTGGATCTGCTCGTGGAGCCGCCGGAGGAACGCCTCAGGATCATCGCTCGATCCGCCGGCGCATATCACCTTTGTTCTGCCGGCCGCCAGCACAGCCTCCCTGAATGCCAGAGCGGGATTCTCTGCCCTGGGGTAGTTGACCTTCACGAAATCGCTTCCCAGTGCGGCCGCAACTCCGCATGCTCCGGCGATCAGATGCGGGTCATGCTCGTCCTTCACAGCCTTGCCTCTGGGATACATCCAAAGAACCACAACAAGACCGTGCCTGTGAGCCTCGCGGACCACCTGAGCCGCTTCTCGGAGCATGATCGCCTCGTGCTCGCTGCCCGGGTAAACCGTGTAGCCGACGCCCGGTATCCTGAGTCCAGTATCCCTCTTGAACTCCAAGACCTGCGAGACATCCAGCCACGCCCTGCTCAGGGGATCTGCCTGTGATGTCTTTATCAGATTCGTCTTTGAGTTCAGCTTTACCAGATAAGGAACATCCGGATAGTCCATGCCGTATCTGGCAATCAGGCCGAGCTGCGTCGCAAAAACGCCGATCCTGCCCCGGCTTGCTATCCTGAAGAGATGCTCCGGATCCGCATCATCTTCTGCTATCCCCGGACCGTAGAAGTCGTCGTTCAGATGCTCGACCTTCTGATCGCCTGCGAAGAGCATCAGCCTTCCAGAGCCCCTCGTGATCTCTGTGTAGTTCTTTATGTATTCCTCCCTGGCGTTTCCTGGAACATCAAGCGGCACCTTCAGATTCATCTGCACAACTCCCCATAGACATGTAATCCTCTCATTCTTCTCCCCCTTAATCTTTTGCTGCACTGGATCTGCATCTGGCCGCTTGATCACAAGGTTAATAGCACCGACCCACAGACTGCAGCCTTATGGCGAACTGGCATGCTCTGCCGCCTGAAGATGCTCTGAAACTGCTGGACTCCGGACCGGATGGCCTCTCTGATGATGAAGCAGCATCCCGTCTTGAGAGGTTCGGGCCGAACGATCTCGCTCGAATCTCCGGACCCGGCCCTGCCAGGATCCTGCTGCGACAGTTCGAGAACTACATGGTCCTGGTGCTCCTGGCTGCCGCCGTGATATCATGGCTCTCAGGGGAGAGATCGAATTCGATCGTCGTTCTCGGAATCCTGTTCTTCATAGCCCTCCTGGGATTTGTCCAGGAGTATCGGGCCGAGAGGGCGATGGAGGCTCTGAGGAAGATGGTCGCCCCTGAGGCAAGGGTCTTCAGGAGCGGCAGGATGATCAAACTCCCGGCAAGAAACCTCGTCCCTGGGGATGTTATCTACGTGGAGGCTGGCGATATAGTCCCTGCGGATGCGAGGATACTTGATTCATCCGCCCTTGAGACCGTGGAGTCGTCGCTGACCGGGGAGTCCAATCCTGTGAGGAAGAGTCCTGATCCTGTGAAGGAGAACGCCCCTCTGGCAGATAGGAGCAGCATGCTGTTCATGGGCACCATGGTCACCTACGGCAACGGAAAGGCTGTTGTGACGTCCACAGGCTCCGATACAGAGCTCGGAAGGATCTCGGGGATGATCCAGGAGACCCCGGCAGAGCCACCGCTCAAGATCCGGCTGCAGCAGCTCTCCAAGAGCCTCGCAGTTATGGTCTTCATCGCAGCTCTTGTGGTCTTCTCGATCCAGGTCTACAGGGGCTATCCTGTTCTTGATACGCTTCTGATTGCCGCAGCTCTTGCGGTCGCCGGCATACCTGAGGCTCTCCCGTTCGTTGTGACCCTCGCTCTGGCATATGGGACGCAGAGCATGGCCAGAAGGAATGCGATAGTGAGGAGGCTTCCCGCGGTAGAGACACTCGGATCCACGACAGTCATATGCACCGACAAGACCGGCACACTGACCAGGGGAGAGATGACGGTCAGGGAGATCTGGTGCGGGCGCAGGGTCGATGTGACTGGCTCAGGGTATGTGCCAGAGGGCGTCTTCAGGGTCGATGGCTCTGAGATCGATCCTGTATCTCTTGATGCTTTAAAGGAGACGATAATCACAGGCGCTCTTTGCAACAACTCAGAGCTTTTACAGGAGGACGGCTGGAAGATCGCGGGCGATCCGACAGAGGGAGCTCTGATCGTGCTCGCCAGAAAGGCAGGTCTCGATCTCCGCGAGAGGTGCAGGGAGGTCACCGAGTACCCCTTCGCATCTGATACGAGAAGGATGACCACAGTGCATGAGTGCGACAACCTTCTCCGGGTCTCGATGAAGGGCGCGGTAGAGGTTGTGGTGGAGAGATGCTCCTACATCATGGACTCCAGCGGCCTCAGACCCATGACAGAGGGGGAGAGGGAGAGAATTTTGGAGGTCGCGGACGAGATGGCAGGCCGTGCTCTGCGTGTTCTGGCGACCGCATTCAAACGAACCGAATCCGGAGAGCTCAGCAGGGAGATCCTGGAGCAGGATATGATATTCACAGGCCTCATCGGAATGATGGATCCGCCGCGCGAGGAGGTCTATGGAGCGATAGATGTGTGCAAGAGGGCCGGCATAAGACCGGTGATGATCACAGGGGATCACAAGCGCACCGCTGAGGCGATCGCAAGGGAGCTGCGCATGCTCAACGGGGAGGTGCTTGACGGCTCTGAGCTAGACAGCATGAGCGATGAGGAGCTCAGCGATCGCATAGAGAGAATCTCCGTATTCTCAAGGGCGACGGCGGAGCACAAGATGAGGATAATAAAGGCGCTGAAGGAGCACGGCCATGTCGTTGCAATGACCGGTGATGGTGTGAATGATGCTCCTGCTCTGAGATCAGCGGATATCGGGATCGCGATGGGCCGTGCCGGGACAGATGTGAGCAAGGAGGCCTCGGACATGGTGCTGGCAGACGACAACTTCGCCACAATAGTTGCGGCTGTCGAGGAGGGCAGGAGGATCTACGAGAACATAAGGAAGGCATCATCATACATGTTAGCTGTAACGTTCGCCGAGGTGGCAGTTATTCTGGTAGCAGTGCTTGTCGGGCTTCCGGCACCTCTCCTGGCGCTTCAGATACTCTGGATCAATGTGGTCGCTGAGGACTTTCCCGCGATAGGCCTTGCTGTCGAGCCCGCGAGGGCTGGGCTGATGAACGAGCGCCCGAGAAATCCAAAGGAGCCGATTCTCTCGAGGTATGTTCTAAGATACACCCTCGGCACATCAGCAGCGATACTGATCGGAACACTCGGACTTTTCCTTCTCAACCTTGAGGATAATCTAAGCTACGCGAGGACTGTGGCATTCGCGTCTCTGGGCATATGCGCGATATACAGTGCATACAGCAGCAGGTCATTCCATAGTTCTGTGCTGGAGATGAACCCACTCGGGAACAGGAAGCTGCTCGCCGGGATCGTGGCCTCTCTCGCATCCGTTGTGATGGTCATTTACATTCCGGTGTTCCAGAGAACATTCGAGACGCTGCCGCTGACCCCCGACTCCTGGCTGCAGGTCTGGGTGGTCTCGACGATAGTGATAGTCATAGCAGAGGTGCTTAAAAGGTCGATGATGGTAGGAGAGACGAACTCTCTCGGTTCAAGCTCGCACAGCTCACCAGCAAAAAGCAGATGATATCGTCTCGGAATGAGCCATCGACTTAAATGTGCATCTCTCAACGTGGCCCGTATGACGCCGACTCACTGAAACTTGTCTTTGTATTATTTAACAGCTACATGATGTTACCTCTAGCAGTGCCCCTCTAGCAGTGCCAACCAAAAGCAATACATCCTCGCAAA
>NZ_JANIHG010000025.1 GCF_024518575.1 Methanothrix sp.
CTCTCAACGTGGCCCGTATGACGCCGACTCACTGAAACTTGTCTTTGTATTATTTAACAGCTACATGATGTTACCTCTAGCAGTGCCCCTCTAGCAGTGCCAACCAAAAGCAATACATCCTCGCAAACGATGGGATTCAACGAAACGGTCGAGACGCCCGACATCTAGCAGTGCCAACCAAAAGCAATACATCCTCGCAAATGCAGATGTGCGCCTGAGCAGGTATCAGCATGAGAGTCCGCCAAGAAGATAGCGATTCAGAGCGCGTACAGAGCTGCGCCCTTGTTGTCTCCGTGATCGGATCTTTCCTCACAGCCTTCATGTCATCATCCGTGAACATCGCGCTACCGGCCATCGGCAGTGAGTTCTCTCTGGACGCTGTGATGCTCGGCTGGATCTCAACCGCATTTCTTCTGGCAGCTGCTGTCTTCCTGGTGCCGTTCGGGCGTCTGGCCGATATATATGGGAGAAGAAGGATCTTCGGCTACGGGATTGCGCTCTTCACTCTGGCGTCGATACTCGCGCCCGCCTCACAGTCCGCCGGCATGATCATAGCCGCAAGATTCGTGCAGGGGATCGGAGCTGCGATGATCTTCGGCACTGCGGTCGCGATACTGACTTCTGTATTCCCGATTAGAAAACGCGGCAGGGTTATCGGGATCAATGCAGCCTCTGTTTACCTGGGACTCTCACTTGGCCCCGTCCTCGGCGGGATTCTGACCCAGTACCTCGGCTGGAGAAGCCTGTTCACGGCAACGGTTCCGCTCGGAGCACTAGCGCTTGCACTACTGATGCTGAAGCTAAGGGAGGAGTGGGCAGATGCGAGGGGTGAGCGGTTCGACCTTACCGGATCTCTGATATACGGCATCTCCGTCATGGCTCTTGTGTACGGTATGTCGCTGCTACCCTCCAGCGCCGGCCGTTTTTTGACAATCGCGGGCTTGGCCGGGCTCATACTGTTCCTGTACGTGGAAACTGGGGCAGAGAGCCCTGTTCTCGAGGTCGGGCTCTTCATATCCAATCGTGTCTTCGCCTTCTCAAACCTCGCGGCGCTCATAAACTACAGCGCTACCTTCGCGACAGGTTTCCTGCTGAGCCTTTACCTGCAGTACATAAAGGGGCTTGATCCAAGGAGTGCTGGGCTGGTGCTCCTCGCACAGCCGCTGATGATGACGATCTTCTCCCCGTTTGCCGGCAGGCTCTCCGACAGAATCGAGCCGAGGCTTGTTGCATCCGCTGGCATGATCATCACGCTGCTCGGTATTGTGCCGTTTGTGTTTCTTGGTGAGCGAACGCCGGTGTGGTTCATCGGAGCTGCGCTTCTCCTCCTTGGATTTGGGCTGGCCCTCTTCACGCCACCAAACACAAACGCGATAATGAGCTCTGTTGATAGGAAACACTACGGGATAGCATCTGCAACCCTCGGAACAATGCGCCTTCTGGGCCAGATGCTCAGCATGAGCCTGGCGATGGTGATATTCGCTATCTACATGGGTAGGGTCGAGATAACCCCGGACACATATTCGAGTCTGATAGAGAGCAGCAGGGTGGTCTTTGCGATATTCTCTGTGCTCTGCTTCATCGGCATATTCGCGTCGCTGGCGAGGGGAGAGCTTCGCAGCGGCTCCGCGGCACCAGGGAGAAGAGAATAGATCTGGATGTGCCCTCTGCTGAGGTCGTTTTGGCGGACCTAACGTACAGGGGGACTGGATCAACAAAAGTGGCATGAGGCTGCAGCATACCGATTACCGGCCCGATTACCGGCGTGCAATCTTCTTCACTTTATCGAACAGAAGATATAGCTTCCCTGAGAGACCCTTCAGATATGCCGATGACCTACGACCACAGGGAGCATGCAGGAAACGCAGGCGATCTCTGGAAGCACTTTCTGCTATCAGAGGCTGCTGCGTATCTTCTCTCCATCTCGGATCCCCTGGTATATGCAGAATCGCACGTCGGGTACCCTGAGTACAGGCTTGCCCCTGATGGAGAATGGAGGGGTGGGATAGGGAGGTGCTGGCATGCGAGATCATGGATCAAGAGCCCGTACTTCGCGGTTCTGGAGGAGATGAATGCGGATCGGCTCCTGAGGTACCCTGGCTCAGCACAGATCGTCCTCAGGCTAGGAAGAGCACTCAGCAGGAGAGTCCTGGCGGAGCTCTGGGACGTCAGCGAGGACGTCGAAAAGAGCTGGAGCAGCTGCCCTGACGCGCATTTCCATCTGGGTGATGGCTTCGCTGGGGTCATGAACCTCCTGAAGAGAAGCGAACCTGGTCTTCTGCTCATCGATCCTCCTTACCCGGAGGACCACGAAAGGGCCATCGAGCTTCTAAAAGAGGCTGAGGATCGTGGCTGGGTGGCGATGAGCTGGCACATCATGGACAGCCTGTCGTTTCCTGAGTGCGTGGAGCTGCATCCTCTGGTATTCCACGACGCTGGCCTGGAGGGCGGAAGATGGATGGGCTGCATCGTGGCTGTATCATCCGATGACGCATCTCTGAGGAGGCGGTTGAGGCTCCGCGCCGAGGAATTCAGATCCGCTCTGAGAAGCCTGGCCGCAGGAGAGCGTGTTGTTTGAGTCATGCGCTCCAAGAACCTGCGTTCTGGATGACACAAATCCTTCCAAGAAATCTTAAATATGGTGCATTCTCAACACCGCACAGGAAGTGATCGTACTTGAAGAATAACGCTGGCTTTGTGGGTTTTGATGGCACGGAGAGCAAGAGGACCATATTCGCCCTGCATGCCGTTAAGCAGGCAGCCGGCATCGGCGGCGATATAAATGTGCTCGTGAGAAAACCGCACGCCAGAGCTGTATCGATGCTGAGGAAGATGATCAGGATCTGCGGTGTCAGGGCGTATGCCAGCAGCGACGAGGACAGAGCGAAATGGGAGAGCGCGGGATTCAAGCTGGAGGGAGGATACAGGGAGTTCTTCGAGAGCTCCGAGTTCGTCATGATCGGCACACCTGGGGATGAGGAGCTGCCGTACCTCAAATCAGGGCTGGAGCATGGCTGCTTCGTGGCGCTGATGGGCGGAGCCCACAGGGATGAGCTGGAGAAGGGGCTCGAGGAGGAGGGCTTCCAGCTCACAGATGATGTGAGGAAGGATCTCAGGAGAGAGTTCTTCTTCGGGCTTGAGAACTACGAGAGGTTTCTTAAGGCGAAGCCGAAGGTTGTGCAATGCACGAGCTGCAACACGACAGGCCTGAGCAGACTTGCATATGCCGCGCGACCTCTAGGGCTATGCGGCATGATCGGAAATATCGACAGAAGACACGGAGATCCGCACACGGTCGTGCGCGCATCGCCAAGCGCCATACAGTTCGGAAGGGGTGCAGGGCATCAGGGGGCTGATGCGGGCACCATATTCAAGGACGTGAAGTTCTCGATACGCGCCTCTAAGGTGCCGACGACGATACCGCACACGAACTTCCTCAACCTGATCTTCAAAGGGCACCCGACACCACAGGATCTCGTTGAGAGGCTCGCCAGCACGCGCGAGGTCGTGGTGATACCCTACCAGGACGCGGGCGGAAGGCGGCATGAGTGGACGAGCGAGATACTCGAGGCGTTTCTCTCAGGCTTTGAGAGGCCAATATCCCCGGAGATATTCGAGCTTCTCGTGTCAGATGCGATAATACCATTCGAGCTCGGCGATTACACGATCATGCAGACGGTCTCGATGGTTGAGCAGATGTCGATCGCTGTGCCAAACCATGTGGAAGCGTACATGCTCTCATGCGGCTACCCCGCTGCTGATGTGCACGAGACCGTGGACAGAGCCATCGGCGTGGTCCATGGCATATGGCCGGACAGGCTGAGCATCTGAGCATGTCAGAGGAGCCGCTGCTCGGAAGGCTTGAGTCGGGAAGGGTGCATCTCGGAAAAGATGCTATCAAGGCGCTCTACGAGCAGGGCTACTTTGGGCGGCCTCTTGAGGACGGGCTTGAGCTGACGCTCGTCGAGGCCGCATATCTTCTCGACAGATCCAGGTTGAGGATCGAGGCTGATGGGCATATCCTGAGCTTCCGGAGCTTCTTCGAGCTCGCATCCTCATCTGAGAAGGGCTTCGAGTTCAGGTATGTCGTCTACAAGGACCTGAGGGAGAGGGGCTACTATGTCCAGCCCGGAATACCGGACTTCAGGGTCTACCCGCGCGGCGGTCACCCGGGGAAGACGCCTGCAGAGTTCTATGTGCTCGTTGTCTCTGAGAGGATGCCATTGCCTCTGGAGAGGATCGTTGAGCCGCTGAGGCTCTCCAGCCAGATGAGGAGACGGCTCATGCTCGCGGTTGTCGATGAGGAGAGCGATATAACATACTATGAGGTGAGGGAATCGAATCCCGCAGGCCGGACAGAGGCTGCGGAGCCTGGCGGGCAGGCGACGCTTCTTGACGACAGGGTTGTGCTCTGGGATCCCGCGGCATCTGAGCGGCTGCACAGACACGGCTTTTATGGAAAGATGATCGGAGAGAGGCTCCAGCTCTCACTTGTTGAGACCGCCTACCTTCTTGAGAGGGGCATGATCCAGCTCGTTGACCGATCAGGCGCTCCTGTCCCGCTTGAGGAGCTGATGAAAAGGGCCTCAGAGATCGAGGGGGACTTCGATATGAAGTACCGGGTCTACAGGGATCTGAGGGACAGGAAGCTCGTTGTGAAGACAGGCTTCAAGTTCGGCACACACTTCAGGGTGTACAAGAGCGTCGATGCGGAAAAGAGGGGCACGCACTCAGAGTACCTGGTGCATACTGTGAGAGAGGATCACATATTCCACCTCCCCGTGCTCTCCAGAGCGGTTCGTCTGGCACACAGCGTGCGCAAGATGATGGTATTCGCATACAGCGATGACGGCGTGGAATACGTGGAGATAAGGCGGCTCAAGCCATGAGATTTCATCTGGACCTGAGCGCTACGGACTCCAGACCAAATGCTGTTCGCGTATTTCGCAATCTTTAACTGATCGGAGAGCTCTCATGCTCGGATAAGGTGGTCCGACTCCGAGCTGAAATTATCTTGCAGGCTGCGACCGGAATCGCGCGCTCTGATGACAGTTTCTGCTCTGTTGGATAAGTCCTGAAATTCGTAACAGAAGGCCGTTAGGGGTAAAGATGGAAATTAGCCAAGAATCGACGCCTAGGGATGGAATTCTGGAAAAGTCATCCAACACAGCAGCAGTTTCTGTCAGACTCTCGCATGTATCGTGGATTGAGTTTTTCGTGAGAGCGCAGGTGGCCTTTACTGCGGAACGGAACTACCTGTACGTTCACCGTACGTTCGATCAGTGTACAGTTTATTTATCGTTCCGCATGATCCCATGAACAGTCCTGTGAAATCCGTGGTGGTTTATGAGGTTGATATCGCTCAGCGACATAAGAAAGACATACATCACGGGCGATGCAGAGCTTCCCGTGCTGAAGGGAATCAACCTGAGCATAGAGTCAGGAGATTTTCTGGCGCTGATGGGGCCGTCGGGCAGCGGGAAGTCGACGCTGATGAACATCATCGGCTGCCTTGACAGACCAACAGCAGGCACCTACATGCTTCTCGATCGTGATATAAGCAAGGCATCTGAGGAGGAGCTCGCGATGATAAGAAGAGACAGAATAGGCTTCATATTCCAGGCGTTCAACCTCATCGGGCGAATATCCGTGCTCAAGAATGTCGAGCTGCCGATGATGCTCAAAGGCTTGCCACGTGATGAGCGGAAATCCAGAGCGCTTAAGCTGCTGGAATCCGTGGGCGTGTCCCATAGGGCAGATTTCAGCCCGCAAAACATCTCCGGTGGAGAAAGGCAGAGGGTCGCGATAGCGCGGGCGCTCGCAAACAACCCTGAGATCATAATCGCGGACGAGCCCACGGGAAATCTCGATCTCAAGAGCACCGAAGAGGTGATGGAGATTCTGAGCGGTCTGAACAGGGAAGGTCGGACGATAATAATGGTCACGCACAACCCTGAGATCACAAAGTACTGCAATCGAGTTATACGAATGAGGGACGGCAGAATACTTGATCAGTCATCTGTGGAGCAATCATAATGAGAATTTTATTGATGATCTCATTGCTGCTGATGTCATCAGGCGCCTCCGCTTACATATACCACATGCCTGTGAACATACACTCAACTGTGGAGCCGGCGGTTCTCATGCCTGGAGATGATGCGGTTATCGCCATAGAGCTGGAGAACGGCGCAGCTAACTACGGCGCCGGCGGCGAATCTGTCGCCGGGACATCGGCGCACAGCATGCTCATCTCGACCCCACTCAACGCCACACGGCTCACAGGCACTGATATGATCGGGGTTCTCACAAAGGATTACCGTAACCTCGGGATGATCGGCCCCACTGACAGGGTCACGATCTACTACAAGATCAGGGCTTCAGATAACGCCACGAGGGGCACACATCTTCTTGACTTTGAGGTGCAGGGCGGTTACGACGGTATAACGATCCACAGAACGATACCTGTGAAGGTGGATCCAGCTGCTGTCTCCCTGACACGGGCAGAGGATACGACCTTGGGCACCGTCAACCTCAACGTTGCCAACCCCCGCGAGAACAAGGTGAATGCTGTTACAATAATTCCGTCTGCGAATGGAGTCAGGTTCTCGCCCGAGGAGTACTACATAGGCACCATGGACCCTGATGAGGTCTTCACCATCAGCTTCAAGGTCGATGCCATGGGGCAGACAGAGCTGAATGCGCCCCTGAACCTGAGCTTTGTGGCAAGGTTCAAGAACGGCGAGACCTGGCATGAGTCTGAAGTATATGAAACAAGATACTCACCTCCAAGAGTCGAGCCGAAGCGGAACAACCTTGTGATTGCTGGCGTGGCTGTTCTGCTCCTGATACCGGCTGCTTACATCTACAGGAGAAAGAGACTGAAAGTTTAGTATCAGGAGCTGCAACATGAAGCTTTACGACATCCTGGATCTGATATCGATAGGATTCAAGGCAGATCGCTTCAAGACGCTGATGTCCAGCCTTGGCATAATAATAGGTGTGATGGCCATCGTGGTCATGCTCTCAGTTGGAGAGGGGATTTACTCCGGCGTCTCATCACAGTTCAGCACACTGGACCTAGATATCATACATGTGATTCCAGGCAGATTCAGCTTTGGAGGGCCGCCGGCCAGGAGCCCTGAGGAGCCAGCAAAGTTCACAGACAAGGACACAAAGCTCCTCGAGAATATACCTGGAGTCAAAAACGTGGCGCCACAGACATCCGCAGGAGTGATAGTCAGCTTCAGGGATAAGAACGCATCCGCCACTCTGATAGGAATCGATCCGGAAAAGGAGCATGATCTCAAATCGAAGATCTCGCAGGGCAGATTTCTCACAGAATCTGATCACACATCGATTGTAATAGGCAGCGGTGTCGCCAACGGCCTCTTCCGAATGAAGATATCGCCCGGGAACAGGGTACGGGTGTACTACGAGGATGGCCACATGGACTTCAGGGTTGTGGGAGTTCTCAGGGAGGAGGAATCCTCAGGAATAAGAGCGGGTAACATCAACACCCAGATGTATGTCACGCATAAGGCCATGAAGGAGCTTCTTGGAAGGGAGAACTACTATTATGGAACTTTCCAGGTCACGGTCGACGATCCTGAGAGCGTCGATGAGGTGGTCGACCGGATAAAGCTCGATCTGGAGAGATACCACAAGGACGAGGCATATGATGCAACGACAGCGAGGGATATGCTCTCATCCCTTATGAGCATACTGAGCATGATCAAGTACGCGCTTGCAGGAATCGGCGCGATATCGCTTGTCGTTGGCGGTATAGGCATCGCAAACGTGATGATGCTCACCGTGAAGGAGAGGGTCCGCGAGATCGGGGTCATGAAGGCCCTCGGCGCAACAACGCGGGATATACGCTTACAGTACCTGCTGGAGGCTGGTTTGCTTGGGGTTGTCAGCAGCATCATCGGGATAGCGCTCGGAATAGCGGTATCCTTTGCCATAGGATCGCTTGCAGGTCTGCCATCCGCCATCAAGATACAGTCGATGCTCATAGGGATGCTTTTCGGAGCCCTCTCCACCATAGTAGCAGGAGTTTACCCTGCCAACAGAGCGGCCATGCTGGATCCGATCGAGGCTCTGAGGAGCGAGTGAGGATTGAGCCAGCTGAAGCAGATCGATGGTATCCAGAAATTACAGGAAATCGAGCAGAAGACCCCCTTCAGGGGAATGGAGGATGTGACAGGAGTCCCCAGAGGGGGTAATAATATATACAGGCCACCGACGGTATTATTGGGATGGCCGAGGTGCAGTTAAGCAGCTGTGCGATGTGCATCTTTCTGCTGATCTTGCTGAGCATCGGCCATTCATCCGCAGATGATGTCAATGATCTATGGCTGCTGATCTCCAGCTATGAGGATATCGGGATAACCGTAAATGACCTCGCGTTCTTTCTCGTCTCCCATGGATACGATGCGACCCCTGAGAGATCATACGTAACCGTCAAGCTTCCCAGCGGTAAGGTCGTGTACCTCACGCCCAACGGAGGGGCGCCGAGACTGGCAGATCTCTGGACAGAGCCTCCGAAGAGCACGGGAATCATGCAGGTGATACCCATCACAGAGATCCAGAAGGACAGATCCTACAACATGACAAAAAATCAGGAGTTCATCAAATCTGTGAGCAGACTTACGATGTTTCCTGTAACCCCTCTGGGGATGTGCTACGATGGCTCCCAGAAGCTGGCAAATATTTATACAGAGTTCGGGTATAACATAAAGTACATGTACGACCCGAGCGGGTTTGAGAACCAGGGACATCTGTGGATAATCGTTGAAGATCCTGATAACCGTGATAGGTGGCTTGCAGTCGACAGCTACTACGGCGTTGTTACAGACAGCAGCTACTACAAAGCGCCGTACAGCTTCCCCGACATAAAATACCTCGATTCTCTGAATCCAAAGTGGAGGTACGCCTGATTTGATGATATCACAAATCTGCCCCAAGCGCCAGAGGCCATTCACATGCCCAGGAGGTATTATGAGCGCACGTTATAAAGTGATACTGATTATTATAATTTTAATAAGCACTGCATATGCACTGGATATCTGCGATAGATCAGATCTTCGCCTCTCTGACATGCGCGGTCGGGATCTAAGCGGGGTGCATCTCAACCAGTCGGATCTGACTGGCGCTGATCTGAGGGGTGCAAACCTGAGTGGAGCATATCTGAGATCTGCTTGGCTTGTGAATGCTAACCTAGAGGGCGCGTCGCTGAAGGGCGCGGATCTGAGCATGGCTGATCTCAGCGGCGCGAACCTCAACGGCACAGATCTATCTAGGGCGAAGCTAAGGAACGCACGGCTTAGTGGCGCCAGCCTTGTCAACGCAAATCTGACGATGGCAGACTGCACAGAGGCCATGATGGACGATGCGGATCTGAGGGATGCTGAGATGACGAGCACGAGGTTCTTCCGTACGGATCTGACAGGCACGGCCTTCTCCGGTGCATCGCTGAGCCATGCGAACTTTGTCGGCGCTCATCTGAGCTGGGCGGATCTCAGCAACGGCAGATTCAGTAACAGCCAGTTCTCCAGGGCTGAGCTCTACGGAGCGAATCTGACGGGCACGGATCTCAGCGGCTCTGATTTAACTCGATCATACATGATGCGGGCGATAATGACCGGCGCAAACCTGAGAAGTGCCAGCCTGGATTATGCAGACCTCACAGAGGCAGATCTGAGAGATGCGGATCTGAGTGGCTGCAAGATGCGCTACGCAGATCTCAGCGGGGCCAACCTTGCAGGCGCGGACGTCTCAGAGGTGGTGCTGGATTCTGTGAAGACAACAGGAGTGAACCTGAGCGGCGCGAATCTTTACAAGACATCGCTCTTCAATCTGGATCTCAGGGGCATCGATATGCATGGGGCGCAGATAAAGAAGGCGAAGATGGACACGGTATTCCTCACGAACTCAAACCTCGCAGGGGCTGTGCTGAATGATGTGACAATGCACATGGTCGAGATGACGAACGTTGATCTGAGCGGGTCGAGCCTGCGCAACATTGAGTACGACGAGTTCACGCTGAGATCGCTAAAAAAGGCCAACCTGAATGGCGCCTATATGGACGACCGACTTAAGTCCGACCTGAGCGGGTGAGATCATGAGGTCCCTTATATTCATCATGATGCTCGCTCTGCCGCTTGTTCACTTCGCGAATGCTGCAGATGTCGAGGTTCGGCCCAGCGGGACTCTGGGAGATGCGCTCGGTTCGGCATCTGATGGAGATACCATTTATCTCTATCCAGTAATATACCACGAGAGCCTGATAGTCAACAAAACTGTGAACATCACAGGTCCAGGAAATGCGGTAATCGATGGTGGAATCAGGATACTTGCTGATGGCGTGATACTCAGTGGCATCACCATCTGTGGAGACGGAATAATCCTCGGGTCAAACGGCAGCAGGATCGAGGGCTGCAATGTGAGTGGATGCGTGGGCTCTGGCGTGGTGATAACGGGCTCCGGTAACAGCATAATCAACAGCAGCATCACCAGAAACAGTCTTGTGGGTATCGAGATCTGGGGCAGCAACAACACCGTACTGTGGAACAGAATCGATGCAAATGACGATTGTGGCATCGTAGTATATGGTGATGGTAATGTAGTGGAGAGCAATGCGCTTCTGGAGAACGCCCATGATGGAATGGAGATCGAGGGCTCCAGCAACCTGATCGCAAGTAACAACGTCTCAACGAACCGGGGCGCAGGGATAGAGCTGCTGAACATGTCTAGAGGGAATGTGATTGAGGGCAATACAATCTACGGGAACGGAGAGTGCGGCATAGAGGTCATAGAGTCGTACGAGAACAACATCTCCGGAAACGGCCTCGAGGGAAACGGTCTTGGGATAAAAACAGAGCGTGCAACAAACAATCTGATCTCAAGCAATACAGTCAACAGCAATGCAGAGAGCGGTATCATCATCTCAGACGAGAGCAGGTGCAACATAGTTCATAAGAACAATGCAGGTAATAACCACGGCGCGGGCGTGGGGGTAGAGAGATCAAAGGATAACATGGTAATCGGTAACATTGTGCACAATAACGCAGTAGGTGTGGACGTATCCCGCTCTGAAAACAACACCTTCCGTGGCAACTATGTGGTTATGAATGGAGTGGGCATTAGTCTGGACATGTACAGCATAAACAACATGCTCTACCATAACGCGATGATCGATAACAGACAGAGCGCATCAGATAGCTCGGTGTACTACGGGAAGAACAGGTGGGACAGCGGCAGCGAGGGCAACTACTACAGCGATCACACCTGCCAGGAGGTATGCAGTGCGTATGAAATACCTAGCGGAGAGGAGAGAAAAAACATCGACAGATTCCCGCTTAGCTCCTGGGATGAACGGCTCATGGATGTGGAGTTCGTATGGCCGATTTCCGGATGCTTGCCTGCGTACGCGAAGGGTCTGGCCATATGAGATCATCTCTCTTGCTCATCTCTTTTCATCACAACCTCTAGTGCGGAGATCATTTAGGAGGGAGGCGTTCACGTCTCTGAGCTGCAGTTATCTTTCCAAGCCTACCAAGATATGTTCCGTCGAGAAGATATATCCTGGAGCATCTCAGATCCGTGAGCTTCATCAGCGGCCCCTTCTCATCCTCCATCTCGTTGAGCGGAAGACTGCCGCATAGCGGATTGAAGGCAGGCACGACCACGATCTCTTTTTTGTATTCCTTCGAGAATGCCCTGACCCAGACCCGCTCGCTCCTCGATGCTCCCAGGGGATCCACCAGCCTCACAGATGGGTGGAGGTGCGCTGTGATGAGGCTTCTGGCGGAGAGCACCTCCGGGTCGGGCCAGGTGTGGCCGTGAAAATACCCGATGCCGTCGATCACCACACCCTCTGGCTCGCACACCTCAGCATCCGGCGCCAGGTCCCGCAGGCCAGTGTCGTGATTTCCAGGAACCAGGAGAACCTCAACGATCTCTGAGACCGACTCGATGAACTTCGGCACCTCGACTCTCTCCTGCCAGCTCGTTCTGGGCACGTTGTGCTTCAGGTCTCCGAGCACGATCAGCCTCTTCGGTTCTTGTTCATCGATCAATCCTCGAAGCCGATCGAGCAGTTTTCGGGTCTGGCTTGGAACGTTCGCGCCTCCCAGCCACATCTCATACTCGATGCCAAGATGCACATCCGCAACCACCATGATCCTTTGTGCGCCCTCGACGATGAGAGCGGGATCGTCAACCACCGGGAAAAACCTCACGTGTACCAACCCATCTGTACTGGCTCTGCTGCGGGGTAAATTCTGCATACAATTTTTACAAGCAGAGATCGAAGGCCGGCTCAGAGGCTATCGATCTGATGAGCTCTGAGGCAGCCTCCTCTCCTTCTCCATGGACATGAAGCCAGACGCTGCCCTCCGCGCCGCAGACGCCGCCAGCGGCCATGATCTCTGCCTCTGCGCCTGTGAGCATGCGTATCGCATCGACCTCTGTTATGATCTCCCCCGGTACTGGGAGAAGGCGTAGGCCCCTCGATCCCTGTGCGTTCAACCTGCGCGAGAGATCCATGAGGTCTGCATCGAGACGCTTCTCGAGGCCCACAGGTAAGATCAGACCTACCCTTCTCCCAACGGCGGCCTGGAGCGCGGCCACGATCGTCCCGCCCCGCGGATGCCCGATGAGGACCGCAGCCTGTCTCCTCTGGAGATCGATAGCGTTTGCGCCTTTGATTATCAGATCGCCCTCTGAGAGATCATCGACCACATCGAAGAGAGTCATCCCCTTCATCCATTCTCCTCTGGTTATGACCACATCCCCTGGGAAGTCGCGTTCATCCGGAAGCCGGCCCGTCTCGCTGGTCTTCATCCATGGAGGAAGCGTGATCCCCCTGAAGAATCTGTGCCTCGAGAACCCGTCCCTCTGGCCGATCAGCTCTAGCAGCTCCTCAGCCACGTAACCGTTAGTGGTGCCTGCTACGATGACCACTGTGCCGGATCGCATAGCCTCAAGGACCGCAGGATGCGCGGCCACAGCCCTGGCGATCAGACGTTTTCCAGCAGCTGGAGTTACAACAAACTGGCCCATAATCCCAAATAAGCATCCGGATGAAAAAAGTTCTCTTGGTCTGTGCGCTGCGCCCCGAGGAAAAACAAGCGAATTATGCCCATCAGCATGTCCCCTGGATGAGCTCTCGATCATAAAATCAGGAGCTTATGCTGGGATCTGCAGTCACTCGAGATCTCCCTCGATCTCCCTGGGAGCTAGCAGGAGCTCCTTGAAGATGAGTATCTCGATCACCTGGGCCACATAGCGCCTCTGCTGGAAGCGCAGGATGTCCTCATGCATCCTGAGCTCGCTGTCTATCTGCACCCTGAGGAGAGCCATGCGCAGCTCCTCTTTCTCAGGATCACTGAGCGTGTTTCTCAGCGTGCAGAACTCCCTGAGCAGCTCAGGAAGCCTCATCGGGTTCTGCAGCACCTTTGCGAGCAGCAGTATGTAATCCCTGGCCTTCTCCGGGCTTCTCTCGCCTGTGAGAAGTTCAAGCTCGGAGATCCTGTAGACCTCTCCATCTATGCTGATGCTGTCCCCATTCAATCCATATCACCCTGCGATTCCATGCGTCTTTTGATGATGCTCTCGCAGATCCTGAGATCCTCTGGTGTATTTATGTTGATCGCGAGCTCGATTCTGTTCATGATGAGGTGGAAGTCCTCCTGCTCCTCTGAGATCTTCGAGCCCGTGAGGATGTTCACGCCTGCCGGCACAATGAGCTGGCCCAGGTAGTTGAAGATCACGTCAGGCCTTCTGCCGAGAGATCTGTGGAGGCTCAGAGGGGTATGGACGGAGAGCGCGGGCTCCGGTCTGGAGCTGTACGCATCAATAACCTCTCTTATGATCTCCTCTCTGATGAGAGGAAGATCCGCCATCACCACCATGACAGGCCCTGATATCTCGGATTTTTCCACAGCCTCGATCATATCGGGGATGTAGCCCGATCCTGAGGTATCCACGACCTCCAGATTCTTCTCTAAAGACCACCTTCTCGTCTCGGGTGTGGCACTGCTCGTGGCCACGATTATCCTCGCGATTGATGGTCTTATGGCGGAGACGACATAATCGATCAGCGGTTTTCCGAAGAGCCGGACCATCGGCTTCTCGCCCATTCCAAGACGTGTGCCCCTGCCTCCGGCCATCACCACACAGTCCAGCCACTCACCCCCAGCACGAGGGCTGCGCAGAGCGCTGCGGCCCTCCCGATCTCATTCGACGCGCCTATGCCATCGCCTGATCCTCCCCCGAAGTTCCTCCTCGAGACGCGCGCGAGATATAGCGCTGAAATGAGAGAGACGATCACCATGGCCATTCCGGTTGTCTTCAGCAGCAGAGCTGATGCGCTTAAGGAGATGATCAGCCCCATGAGGAACTCCCTTTTTCCTGTCCTGTCTATCATGATCTGGCCAAGGCCTGCCTGAAACGGCTCTGTGAACGCTGCAAAAGCCAGCATCGACTGCTTTGCTGAGATCTCTGAGACGACAAGAGCGGCGGGCAGAAGCATATGATCCATGGATCTGATCGCGGAGAAGAGCGCGAGGAGAACCAGTATCACAAACACAGCCCCTCCAGATCCTAGGTTCACGTCCTTCATGGCCTTTATCTTCTTCTCAAGACTCCCGTGCGCAGTCACCCCATCGCCGAAGTCTGCGAGGCCATCTATATGATTTATGCCACATACCCAGTATATCGCGATCATTATGCAGATCGCGTTGATATCTCGGGGAAGAAACAGGCCGATGAGATACGCCACGGCTGCGAAGATCATGCCCAGGGAGAGCCCGATGAGTGGAAATACGTAGACATGCCTCATCAGGGCCTCGATCCCTTCCATGGATATACCCACAGGTATCGTGGAGAGGAAGCCGAAGCCGGACCTTATTGCGAAGAGCAGATCTCTCAGCAGAATCCCGCCCTTGTGTACATGTTCGAGGAGACTCCCCCGATGAGGCCGCCGATCACATCATCCATGAACGGGCCGAGCCTGGCGAGGATCCCGGGCTTTGCCTTATCATATCTGACATACTCGAACGTCCCCTTGTATCCTCCGATGTACTTCGCTATGCTCATGCCCAGCACCTCATCAGCTATTAGATACGTGAGATCCCTCTCGTAGTCCTCTCCTCTCAGGTTCGGGAGCATCTTCATCCTTCCCCTCTCCTCCAGAAGAACCCCCGCGTATATGAGAAGCGCCAGGTTCGGATCTGAGAGCGCGATATTCAGCTCACTCCTGAAAACAGCATCCGCCTTCTCGCGGGTCTCGACGCCCGGATGCGGGACGTACAGCTCCAGAGCGGTCGCGACAATATCATCGACTGTTATACCCTCGTCCCTGAGAACCTCCACGATATCCATCATAATACCTCCTGGTGCGGGATGGCGAGAACTCCAGCCATCCCTCAGGAGCAGCTGAGGTCAGGCAGCATCGTTCGCCACACATCCCTCAAATTCAAATATGCGGACTCATGCATCTGTGATTGCAATCCTTCTGCTGTCTCTGACTCGAAAATCCAGGATTTCCATCTTTCGGCCTGGGTCAGAGATACACGACGCTCTCAGTCGCGGAATTTAAAATAACGGAGAAAACGCTCAGTGGGTGGAAGCAACTGGCGAACAGAGAATCTCTTTAGGGATTTATCTCATCAAATCCGCCATCCTTTATCGCATTCCTGAGCGCAGCCCCGATGGCCATCATCGCTGAGACGATCTTCTCCATGTCATCGCCGCCGTCTGTGATAACGTGGAGGGTGAACGATCCGTTGTATGCCATGGACCTCATGAAGTGCTCCAGGTTCTCCAGCGCCATTCCGCCGATGTTCTTTGAGGAGAGCTTCATGATAACTTTGAGGCCGGGAGAGCCAAAGCTCACTGCTGCCAGAGCGGTGCAGTCCCCATACGGCACTATCGCGCTGCCGGTGCCGCTCTTCACTGCTGAGAGAGACCTTCCAAGTGTTATCCCGACATCTTCAACAAGGTGGTGATCTCCGGTCGCATCGCCTCTGGCCTTTATTCCGATATCGAAACGCCCGGATGCTGCGAGTATTCTCAGCAGGTCATCTAGAAGCTCGACGCCTGTGGAGACCTCGGCCTCCCCTTTGCCATGGAGATCGATGCGAACGTCCACATCCGTCTCATATGTAATGCGGCGTGCTGATAGCGTCATAGCTTCTCTATGCGTACCTCTCCATCAAACCCGATGAGCTCTGCGCCATCGTTTGTTCCATGAATCTCCACACCATCCATCTCCTCAGATCCGCAGAGCACATCCTGCTCCGGATGGGTTCCTGGCTGTATCCTGCAGCTCACGCGCGTCCTCCGCCCAACAGATACAACCACCCTGAGCCGCGGGGAGGCGGGGTGTCCCTTCGGGAGAACGATGAGAGGGGAGCCGAGCTCGCGGATGTGGAATATCGTGCATCTCAGCCCCCGCTCAACGGTCTCACCGGTGCCGAATGACGATGCGACTATCAGATCGTTCGCATCTGTGAATAAAACGATCTCCTCCCGCTCGGTCTCAAGAAAGAAATGCCTGCCAAGCGTCCTGGCCAGCGCGAGCGTTCCTGTGCTGCCACGAAGGTACGCTATCTCATCGTCTCCGATCTTGATCCTCATTTCTCAAGCTTTACGTTCCTGGATTTGCACGAGGGGCACATCGGCCTTTTGCCCATCCCCTTGAACTTGTTTCCGCAGTCCAAGCATATGTAATCCTTGGCGGACATACCCTCCTCAATCGCGCCGAGATCGGGGCCGCCTCCAACTGTGCACATTCAATCTCACCTCCAGGATTCTTTTGGCTGCAAACATATTTAACTTGCGGGAGTGGAGCTGGCAATCAGAGCCTCATCGGCCGCACCGGTAGAGCCTTGCGGGCGTCAGTGGTGCTGACGATGGCGGAAGCCGTGCTTTTCGGGATGTTCAAGACCTGCAGAGATCTTCCAGCACCGCCCTGATGCGCTCCCTGAACTCATCGAGGGCGCAGTCATTGCATATTCTCATCTCGGCTGCAGCTATCGCCTCGCCCATTCCCCAGCCGAGCTCCCGGGCATCGCGCCTCTTCAGTGCATCAGAGAGATCTTCGCAATTCTTATCGTCAGGCCTGCCTCTGGCCGCGATTCTCATCAGCCTCTGCTCCGGAGGGGTGAATATCTCGATGAGGTGGAATTGATCCGCTGCCAATTTGAAGTACGCCACCTCTGCACCGCTCCTTATTCCATCGACCACGATCGTCTCATCTCTGTCCACACCTTCCAGGCACCTTCTCGCGATCGCGTCCTCCCCCTCGGATCGCCTGAGCTCATCCCCAACACGCCCGTGGTTTGCATCTGTCGGCTCCAGGCCTCTTCTCCTTGCCTCTGCTCTGATCACGTCACCCATAACCACGACCCTGATGCCCATCTCCCTAGCCACATCAGATGCCACGCTCTTTCCGGAGCCGGGCATCCCCACGAACCCGATGATCCTCAAGGAACGCTCCTCCTAAGGGATCTGATCCTGGTGTTAAACTTTAACGATTGCGCGAGCCTTCGGAGATCCTCCTCAGAGACGGGCTCGAACTCGCCGCACGGAGGTATGCCCTGCTGGAGGACGACAGATTCCAGGGAGCGGGGTTTCACGCGTTGCAGAAGATCGGAGATCTCCTTCACCTCATCCTCCGAGGGCATTCCGGGGAAGACCGTGATCCTTATCTCGAAGGGTATATCGTGCTCCACAATGAGATCCAGGCTCCTGAGAACCCGCGGGAGGGCGTCTCTGATCCCCGTGGCCCTGAGGTACGCATCCTCTCTGGGGGCTGCCTTGATGTCGAGAAAGACCATGCACAGATGTCCCTCAGATATCAGTGCCTCCAGGGTCTCCGGATGGTAACCGTTCGTCTCCACCCCCAGATCGAGGCCTCGTGCATCGACCTCCCCTGCGATCGCAATGACCGCCTCCCTCTGCGCGAGCGGCTCGCCCCCCGAGAGAACGACGGAGTCGATGCGCAGAGATCCGCTGAACTCATGGAGTATGCTCTGGCCTGCGCCCCTTCTGGGAAACAGGCGATCCATCAGCTCTGAGATCTCCACTGGCGTCCATCCGCTCTGAAGCTCCGCATTCTGGCAGAACGGACATCTGAAGTGACACCCTCTGAGAAAGATCACCGCAGATGCCCTCCCGGGCCAGTCGACTGTGGATAGGGGCACTATTCCGCCGAGGTTCACCATCATCATCAGCCACCTCTAAATCATGGCCTCTCGCTCCCGCTTAATCGGAGGTCGCAGCCCCTGCTCACCGACTGGACTGCCAGGAATCGGTGCTCGCTGGCAGGATACTTCGTTAATCATGCAAGCTCCTGTGCAGGTTGATCGAAACTGTCCTAATCAAAGCCGGAACCGAGTATAAAGTTAACTTCACAGAGAGTTAGGCCGTATGCTTGTGTGACTTACTACTGCCCCGAAGAGCGGGGCTTCCTGCGCTTCGACTTGTTGTCGAAGCCCCTCTACGTCAAGTCGAAGGTTTCATAGATCTGGCTATCCAGTATCTCCACAGGCTCTATCCCTCAGTCCGAGGGTGAGCATGTTCAAAGCTGCGTTATGATCTCGATCCAGTTTCAGCCCGCAATTCGGGCAGTCATGGACTTGATCCTTCAGCGGATTTGGCACGAGAAAACCACAACCTGAACAGAGCTGTGATGTATACGTTGCGTCAACCTGTTCAACCGGCTTACCAGCCCTCTCAGCCATTTACAGTTTTCGTACGGGCTTACTCCTAAAAATGGGAGTCTGCGCCCTGCCCGCACCTATCAAAAAGTGGGGGTGGGGGTGTTGTCTCACGTTTTGATCTCGAACTCCTTCGTTTGTCTGCTGTCGAATCCAGTAATATCGGCGTGCAGGCCGTCTCTCACATAGACGCAGAGTATGTACTTGCCATCCGTTAGGCCCTTGGTGTTCCACGTCCACTCGCTCTGATTCTGATAGCCTGGAGTGCCATCAATCCTTTTGCCATCTTTGTCTAGGACCTCGAACTTGTACTGCAGAGAACCGCCGGACGGATTGGTCGCACTGCAGCTCAGCTTCACAGGCGTTTCGGGTTTGGCTGGCGATTCTGGATCAGTCTTGAACTCCTTAATAACTGGCATGTTATTTGCAGGCGCTGGAGTGGGTTGCGATCCTCCATCCACTGGGTTCTGTGTGGCACGCCCGCCGAAGTAGAACCCGATTATGGAGGAGATGGCACCGGTCAGCGCAAGAAGGATATCCTTTAACATTGTGAGTGCCGCGTTATCAGCGTTTAAGTTGCAAGGGTTGGCGATAAGCAGGAATATCGCAGCGCCTAGGATGACAGACAGGGTTAGGGCCATGGTGGCTCTCGCCACACCCTGCATCCCGCTCGACTGAACAGCAAGGGCATCTTTTACTAGCTGAACCAGCTCCGCCTGATTGCAGCTAGATGACAGCCTTTTATCCAGAAGATCTCGAATCTGACTGAGGTGGTCATAATAACCCTTGATGTTCCATAATATGGGCAGGCTTGCGAAAGCAAAGAGCAGCAGGATCACAAATAGCATGCTTGCATAAGTGATTGCGTCTCCCCCACTAGTTCCATTATTGGCGTTTCCGTCTCCCTGACCATTCGCCGCCGCGAAGATTAAAGCCCTTCCCAGCACCAGCCCCAGAAGCAGTACCAAAAATGTCCGCTGATTTTCGCGCAGTGACATATGATTTTGTTAACATTAAAAACGTATATATTTTTCTAAGTTGTCTCGGGACATTGCGCGCGCATACCGCGGCGTGGCAGCGACTGATACCAAAAGGTTCAGAATGGTTGCAGTCTACAATGAGGATGAGGAGAAGTATCACCTTTACATAACTAACATCTTGACAGAGATGCTGAACGCTGAGGAGATCGCAAAACTCTACAGCGCCAGATGGGGGGTGGAGATCCTATTCAAGAACTCAAAAGCAAATACGCTCTCGATCTCGTACCCACTTCAAACCCGATGGTCATCGAAGCGCTGATATGGACTGCGATACTCACACTGCTCGTGAGCAGAAGGCTATACCTGCTGCTCCGAAGGCTCAATCCAAAAGCAAAAATGGCAAGGTTCACACAGCTCAGATGGGCTAACTCATTCGCTGAGAATTCAAGCTACTTACTCTCTAATATTATTAACTACCTCGGACTCAAGATCTCATCCATGACTCTAATCTAAATTAGCTTATGTGATGCACTCGACCCCCATGCAAACAGAACTCGATTCCATTTGTCATCGGTTAGGGTTTCTATGCAATATAATATGATGAATATTTAACAATTTTCCTGCCATCGTATGTATGCTGCCTGATAAGATCGATAGCAATCGTCAAG